>JACOVU010000134.1 GCA_016177155.1 Candidatus Omnitrophota bacterium
ATCTTGAAAATGGGGACAGATTATAATCTGTCCCCATTTTCTGCGGCAACATTTGGAACACTACCCGCAATGACAAGTTCAAGCATTCCCAACAAAAGTGGTGGGGGATGAAAAAAATCACCGTCCATCTCAAAGAACGATCGTATCCAATTTTGATTGGAAGGGGATTATTGTCTTCTTTGGGGCGATTGTTTAAAACTTTAGAAGTAGGACCTAAAGTTTTAGTTGTTTCTAACGACAGAGTAGCCAGTCGATTTTATCAAACCATTCAAAACTCCCTTAAACGCGCTGGTTTTCAAGCTTTACTTTTCAAACTTTCCCATGGAGATGAACGAGACAAATCTGAAAAGATTCTCACGAAACTTTGGGAGGCAATGTCTCGGGCAAGACTTGATCGAGCGAGTGCCATCATTGCGCTTGGTGGAGGTGTGGTAGGTGACATAAGTGCTTTTGCAGCTTCAACTTACATGAGGGGGATTGCGCTCATTCAAATCCCTACCACCTTACTCGCTCAGGTGGATAGCGCAATCGGGGGCAAAACCGCAATTGATCTGGCATCAGCTAAAAATGTGGTAGGAACGTTTCACCAACCCAAGATGGTCGTTTGTGATGTGGAGGCGCTTCGGAGCTTAAATCCGAGAGAATTTAGGAATTCCTTTGCAGAGGTGGTCAAATATGGTATGATTCGTAACCCCAAATTGTTTCGTTTGTTGGAACAGAAGGGAAATTGGTTTTTCTCATCTCTCGAAAAAGGATCTTTCGGTTCACCTCAGTACCGCTTCCTAGAAACGATTGTTTCGCATTCTATTAGGGTCAAAGCTCGGGTGGTGGAACAAGACGAACGTGAGACCAAGGGACTCAGGATGATCTTGAATTATGGTCACACGTTCGGACACGCCCTTGAAAGTGCCTCGCGGTTTAAAATCCCTCATGGTGAAGCGATCGCAACGGGAATGATTCTTGCCGGCGAGCTGGCAAGACGGATTGGGATTTTTCCAAGGAAAGCTCAAGACAGGCAAGTGCGTTTAATCAAACGGATTTGCAGGCCCGTAGCTTATTCCTATTCTGCAAATAGGCTTCTTTCTTTGATGAAACGAGACAAGAAAAGCCGAAACGGAAAAATAAGATTGGTTTTGCCTCGAGCGATTGGGAAAGTTGAAGTGTGCGATCGGACGAGCGACCGCCAAATTCGTAGCGTATTAGAAGGATGTAAAAAAGGTCATGAAAAGTAAGGTGCTTTTTGCAGTGGGCCTGTTTATCGGTCTTGTAGCGGCTCACTGGATTAAAGTATTAGGAACTCAGTATCTTTGGATTGTGTTTTACCGATAGGCCTTCCCGCATAGGCTCACCGAAAGGGGTGCGTCTATGAACGTCAATCAAACAAAAGCGGTTTGGATTTTAAATCGCATCAGCGGTTTTGGAATTCAGAAGTTCAGGCATTTGTGTGAGGAAGTCAAAGATCCCGCCAAGCTTTTTGATCCAGAAACTTTGACCCATCTGGAACAAACTCTCGATTTTGAACCTGAATTTAGAACGCAATTTGAAAAAATTGTATGCTCGGGTGAGTTTGAAAATGAACTTGAGCATTGTGAAAAAGAAAAGATTCAAATCATTTCGCCTCTTCATCCATCTTACCCCAAGAATCTTGCTGCCATTTACGACCCGCCGCTCATTCTTTATGTTAAAGGGAATTTAATTCTTGAAGATGAAGTCGCCATTGCGATCGTGGGCTCGCGGCACGCCACTTCCTATGGCTACCGAGTCGCAGGACGCTTTGCTGAGGAGCTTACGGAGCGTGGTGTGACGATCGTTTCAGGATTTGCGCGCGGGATTGACGGCGAGGCTCACCGCGGAGCGCTCCGGAGAAAGGGGAGAACGATCGCTGTCTTTGGATGCGGACTCGACGTCGTTTACCCAAAGGAGCACGCGTCCCTCTATGAGGAAATTTTATCCAATCAAGGTATTGTCATGAGCGAATTTCCGCTCGGAACAATTCCTCAAGCGTTTAATTTTCCGCAAAGAAACCGTATTATCGCCGGGCTTTCCATGGGCGTGCTTGTGGTGGAAGCGAGCCAGAGGAGCGGATCGCTCATTACCGCGCGTCTCGCCATGGAAGAGGGGCGCGAGGTTTATGCGATTCCCGGACCGATTGATTCGATTACGTCGAGCGGCGTGAATAAGCTCATTCAAAATGGCGCAAAGTTGGTTACTTCTCCAAATGATATCTTGGAAGATATTGCACCTCAGGTGACAGCCTCATTGAAATCATTTGTAGGGGCGTCCCTTGTATCTGTCCCTCCATCTGATTCATTACCTCGTCCGCCGAAGGACGCCTGCCTGCCGGCGAGGCAGGGATCCGTCCAAAGGTTTTTTGCAGGCAATGACGATAACCTTCAAGATCCGATACTTAACTTATTAGAGAAAAGGCCGCTTTCCTTAGATGAAATTGCGGTTGGGCTTGAGATGAATCCAATTGAACTTCGAAGTCGGGTCACCCAGCTTGAGCTTCAAGGGGCAGTGAAGCGAACCTTTGGTGGATTGTTTCGCAGAACGAGGAACGGTTCTTGAGATGCTTTAAGTGTTTTGAGAACCGTCCCTGATAAGCCTTAGCAAATGCTTGCAATCGGTTTCTCGCTTAGTTATACTGTTGTCCAATAGGGACGGTTCTCAAAAGCAGATGTTAAGAGAACCGTCCCTGACGTTTTGTTATAATCATAACGAAAGGAGCAAAAATCATGGTTAATGGAGGATCGAGCGTAAGCGGAGGATCGGGGACCATTGCACCGAAGGGGAAGCGTTTCGTTTCTGCTTTGGTGGACCTACTCGCCGTTCCGATTTTATTGGGGATTGTTGCAGGTCTTGTTTTGTTGGCTGTTCCTGAAGGAATCCGAAATGTGCTCTTGATCGCGATTAATATCGGATGGCTTATTTTCCGCGATATGGTTTTCTCACCAGGCCGTAAAATGGTCGGGCTTAAACTGGTCGGTTTAAGTGGAAATAAGGTGACCGTGGGTCAAGCGTTTATTCGGAATATTTTGCTTATGATTCCTTTTGTTCTTGTGGTTGGCTATATCATCGAGATCATCTATATCGCGACAAAGGGAAACCGACTTGCGGATGGTTGGGCCAAGACCCAAGTGGTAAGCGCTTAATTCATTTTGATTCCAAAGCCTTCAATATCAGGATCTCCTTGGTTGTTCGTGGCAGAAAACTAAGGAGATCCTTTTTTCTTTCGGTCCACTTTCTAACAATAATCTGACTGGATTTTCCGGCAGCTTTTTAAGATAGAGATCAGCTTAAAATGGTTTTTGTTTTTCGTATAACTTATTGTAAGTAAATAGGTTACTAAAACGTCCGATAAACTTACTTTACAAGCACCTGTAAAATTTCTATACTAACGGGGTTTTAGG
>JACOVU010000141.1 GCA_016177155.1 Candidatus Omnitrophota bacterium
CCTTTACTACTATCTTTCGGTCGTCAAGGAAATGTATTTGAAGCAAGCAACGGATGGCAAGCAAACGTTTCAGGTAGCGCGGAGTGCCAAAACTCTTCTTTTCCTTCTCACGTTCTTCATCATCGCCATCGGAGTGTTCCAAACTCCCGTTCTCAACCTTGCCCGATCTGCTGCGCAGAACTTGTTTCTACCCCGTTAGAGATAACAGAAATACCCATGTATACGTTATTAGAAATGAAAAAGATGGCAACCATGATACACGGATTTCACAGGTATTTACGGAAACGCTTCCAAGAAGCGTTTTCTATCTCTAACGGGGCAAATAAAAAAGAGCCAGCTTTTTGGGGTTTGGGAGGCAAGAATGCCCCACAAAAGCTGGCCCTTCTTATTTGTCCGCGGACTACTGCCCTAATTAACCAAATAGGTAAATGAATGACACGCCGACGGTGTCTTGGTTATTTTCCGTGCCGCCGTCAAAAGTTTTCACACCGAGATTATTGGTGTTCGCATGGTCATGCCGATACTCAAGACGAGTCAGGAGATTCTCAAATGCCTTGTAATCCAACGTGTAGGTCATCTCCCACAAGTCATCCGCCGATCCCGTGCGCGCACCTTGATCATCCCAGAATTGTTCCCAACGAGCAGCAAGTGTCACTTTATCGGTCAGATCGTACTTCGCATAGAGCGCATAACCTTGCCAATCAGCTGGACCGCCTTCCACCAAGGGACTAATTTTCCCAAGGCGTTCTTCAGTGCCATAATCATAATTGGCCATTAACGTCAGCTTAGGCAACGCTTTCCACGTAGCAACTGTGTCAAAGAGCCACCTGTTATCCGAACGATCGTCTGCTATTTGGGAACCCGTCATGAAGTTATGTGCGATCGAGAAATTCTCATTCGGCACCCACTTGACCATGGCTTCAACATCTTTGGGCTTGTTGTTATCAATCGCGTTGTCCCAACCATTCACAAGACCAACACCCGTAACGATCTTGCCTTCAAGCCAGTTATAGAAAGCTCGTACGCCCGTGTGCGTAAATGGAATGGCATTCGTAAAAAGAAGCGAACGCGAAGAATTCCAGTTCAGAAAATTCTCGATCACTTCAGCGCCGTGAAGCGTTGCGAACTTACCGGCCCAAACGGTAATGCCAGAACCCACAGGAACTTTGATATCGACAAATGCTTCCTGGATAGAAAGCTCGTCCGTTCCTCCCAAAAAGCCTGCCGATTCAATCACTCCTGCATCCGTACCATAGGTAAATTCTGTTCTAAATCCAACGCCACCGTTATCGGGAGCAGGCCGATAGAAATTTAACTGAATGGCGTTCAAATCAAAGGTGTCCGCTTCACGATCAAAAGCGCGAACCGTGCTATTGCCCGTTGCGAACGTACCGCCCGGTGCTACGTTAGGAGTAGCAAAATTCCAGTTAAAGGAGGTATCTACAAAGCCATCCATGTAAATATTCCCACCCTTAGTCAGAAGAATGCCATGGCCTTCTTCTACTGCTGCCGGAGCAGCAACCGTGGCTGCTGGAGCGCCTTCCGTCTTTGTCACGCGACTTTCTAGATTATCCACTTTCTCGGTCAGCTTCGTCACCAACTCACGAAGCTCTTTATTTTCTTTCAGGACCTGATCCAAACCAACCTCGGCCTGGGCCAAGCCCGTAAACGACGTCGAGCTAAATAAAACAAGCGCGAACGCCGTAATCAATTTCCTTGCTTTTGACTTACGAAAAAATAGATTCATTTGATCCTCCCGTTTTTGAAGAGTTTTAGATAGCTGACTGGTTAATACAAAGCCTGTGCCAACTTCTAAACAATGTAGATTTCAGTTAAAAATTGAGGTTAAAATGAAGAGCCGAGAAAAAAATAGGTTCATAGCCTACATTTTTGTCTCAGAAGTTTCGGAATTGTATAAGCTTCGCGCCCGTTATTAGGTAAGCGTTGACCCCTTTGGCGGTGCTGGGGTTAGTGTTGTGGTATCGGCAGTGGTTTCTGCTGACGAACTTGCTTTTGCCGCTTCCGCCTTGGGAACATATTGGCTCAAACAAAATTCAAGTACATTCAACTCGTTTTGCAATATGTTCTGAAGATTATGTTGGCTTCCGTCTTTCAAAATGACGGTATAAGGCTCACCGCTCACCCGAGAGCCGCTGGTGATCTTTTCTACAAAATCTTTGGCTGAATTGATCTTCCATTTATATCGTCGCTCCATACGCCCCAGTTTCCATCGCAAAAACTGAGACGAGGATTTGCCGTTATATTCCACGTCGTTGCGGATAAAAACAAGATCGGACTTCCGTATCCGCTCAAGGAGGTAATCAATTTTCCCTTCTTCGGTAGTGAGATCTCGTGTTGCAAAAAACTTCCGAACCACATCAGGAATTCCTTCTGGATTTTCTAAGCACACAGGATTGCCTTGTAAAGTTGACCCTTCAAGAAGGGGCGTCCTCCCCGGGCGGGAAGCACACCCCAAGCAAAACGCAAGTAAGAGAGATATGCCCCAGATTGATTGCTTAGAAACCTTACTCATCGAAATCGTTTTTATGCCCAATTTTCATCAAGGCAATCTCGGCAGCTTCATGAACAATAGGCAACTTAGACCTCAGAATTTCGTCAAGTTTAGAATAAAATTGATCCAAATGCAATTCCACAATGAGAAAAATCGCACAGATCACAAGCCACCGATCTTGAGATTCTAAAAACTCGATAACAATTGTATCGAGATCTTTTTTCTTTATTCGCTCCCAATAATTCTCATCCAAAACGGGGCAAAGTGCCCAAGAGAGCTCTGGCTCTAAGGCATTCTGTAACAATTCGAGTGCGTTGGCCTTCACGTGCTGGTTGGAATCGGGATCGACCAATCGATCATAGATCACGTGGATCGTCTCAGTTTCATAAATGAGACCGAGCAAGCGGAAGATGCGTTCCAGATTCTCTTCTTCCATGGCCTTCAGTGTTGCAAACAGATAATCATCCTCAGGCCTGGAGACTTTCCTTCGCTTCTGGTACGTTTCTAACACGGTGCGCATGGATTTGTAACTTCTAACTTCGTTGAGCACTTCTTTCTTTACACGCCTAGGATAATAATGGTATCGGTCGCCTCTGGCTCGGATTCGATTGAGTGCTCGGATCATATTAAACCGAAGCGAGCAATCACAAACAGCGGCAAGACCATGAAGCAGAATATCAACTGCCCCCTGTGTCCCAAGGCTTACGAGCAACATAATGGCTTTGCGCTTGGTCACACCGTCTGTCCCCACATCACTTAAGGAGTCTGAAAACCTGGAGAGAATCTCGTGCTCATGCTGCTCGAGAAGCGCTTTCAAACCTAAATGGGGACTTTGTTTCGCTTGAAGGAGATCGATCAGTTCTCGATCAAAAAAGCGGTCTCGAGCAGGCGGTTCTTGCTTAAAAAGACGGTCCACATCAATCCCTTTAAATTCTAACGCTTCATAACGAATCATTTCCTCTGCCAGTCGTCTGACTCGTTCGACATCATGAGCACCCGAATAAAAAGCGAGACAAGCAGCCGCAGACATCTTTCGAGTCACGGAAGAACGGTGAGCCAAGAAACGTTTAAGTTCATCGAAAGATTTTTCACCCTCTAGATTTGCAAGCACTTCCCTCGCTTCGAGCACGGTCGAGAGCGTTTTGTCCGGAGTCTTCTGACTTGTCAGAAGTGTTTTAATCGATTGAATGTATTCGTCTCGCACTTCCCAAGCCGCTATGACCCAAAGGGGAATCAACAAAAGGACAATCACGCCCAATTTCTCATCGGAGATACCCAAAAGCGGCGTGAGTAAAATAATCAATAACCCCGCGACCGTTTTAGAAGCACGGTAAGCAAGCATATCGATCAGCGGCTTTACCCGGTAACGAGTCCGGCTCGGAATAGGGAGATAAAGGATTTCTTTGCTTAATTGGTTAATCGAATAATTAAAGCTTCCATCATAAATTTTAGCAAACGCGGCGACCCCAAGTGCAGACCAAAAAAGCGTTGCGATTGATCCAAAACATAAACCGATCGGAAGCAAAAGAAGCGAAATTCCAATCCCCAAGCGCCTTAAGGCATAACTAGCAAGAACAAGCTGCATGAAGAAAGAAACGCCGTTCAAAAGCGCCATAAATCCGCCGAAAAAAGCCGTGCGCGCATTCTTTTCTAAAATAGAGCCTTCGACAACCGCATTAAACTGATTGTCGATAATGGTGGATGAAATCTTGGCAATCATAACAAGAGCTGCAATTAAAAGCAGGTAGCGGGATCTCAAAAACAATTTCCAACTTGACTTCTCCTGCAGTTGCTCGGCAGGTCCTCGAGCACTTCCCTTGATGGCCTCTTCCTCGGAACGGTGCGGAGTGCGTTCATACTTCCAAATCACATTAATCAAAACGATACAAAATCCCAGGAGCAGTGCTCCGAGAATGAGCAGATTTTCAGTTCCGATCCGTTCCGCGAACCGATTGGCAACGAGCCCGCCAAAAATTCCACCCAGGCTGCCGCCGCTAATGATAAAACCAAAAAGACGTTTCGC
>JACOVU010000139.1 GCA_016177155.1 Candidatus Omnitrophota bacterium
ATGGTAATGGAATAAGCAGCAACCCAAATATAAAAAAGAAACGACAGCCATTCCACAAAACCCATTTTGAACAAAATCCAGAAAATAAGAATATTAGAAATAAAGAACACCGTGGACACCGAAAAAAGAATATTTCTTTTCGGAATCCATTTGGAAAGCTTCACATAGGCTGCGGTAATGAGGATCAGGAAAACACCTTCTCCCACGTACGCATAGCGAAGCGCTTCCGCTCCATAAGTGGTAATGAAAAGAGAACTTCGAATGGGCTTTAAGACGTAGAGGGTGGCAATGGTGCAGCCGAAATAGAGGAACATGAGGATCGCTTTTCGCCATTCCTCACGCCTGATTTGGACGATGGGCTGAATTAAACGTGTGATGATTTCAAACATGAATCAAGAAAAGAAAGCCAATCACAGAAAGGGCTTGGGACTAAGCCCCGTGATCAATTTCTGCTACGGCAACGGGAGTATCTTGGACCTGCCTGCCAAGAACAATCCTAAGTGCAGGTTCACTCCAGGAATGATCCGCTCCATACTTGGCCTGAATCCAAATCGTAACGGGGCTCCCCGCCGCTAAAGAGGGCAAACTAAAGGAGAAAGAAGGCCCAACAAATTCTTGATATTGATCTTTCTTTCCGCCTGGAACAAAAATCTTGTATCGGTATTGGGTTTCCTCACGCTTGGCAAAACCATATTTCACCTGGAGATCTTCAAACCGAACTTCATAAGTCCCATTCCCTAAATCAAACAAACGGATTTGGTCGAGCGGTGTCAGATGAGAAAACCAATATCGGCCGATTAAGTTGCGCCGTGCGATCAAAATTTCAGAAAGAACTTTCTCATTTTGAGAATCAGAAAATTTTCCCTCCTCCACAATGGCGCGAATCTGATCATCTGAAAAAGACATGATAATCTTAGTCGCCCAAAATGCGTCGCTTTGCGTCAAGCGGTTAAAGACACGGTAAGGAAGCTGGGTTTTCCACTCCTCTGGATCAAACTGAGCATTATCAAAGTATCCCAGTTCAGGATAGGCAATCTGCCGATTTGCTTCGTCCCACCTTTTTTCCCAAGGTTTCTCAACCACCTTGAGGGTAGGAATGGTCAGGCCCGCTTCAAACCAGTCCACAATATGCTCGTAACCGGCGGCGGGCACTTTGGGGTGATCGGCTGCGCTTCCTAAGGTAGAGGCGAAATCAATCAAATAATGTTTCACAATCGGCGTTCCACCTTCGTCTACTTCCACCACATCCATCGTGTTTCCTTCTCGAAGATCATAATGATTGAGCCAAGAACCAAAAACCCGAAGGGCGCGAATCGAGCGCCGGTCTTCATGAGGAATAAGGTCGGCAGGATCTGAACGCCTACGTCCTTCAAAATCCATATATCCTTTTGTATTCCGAAGCAGTTTGCTGGCCGAGGCCCGAATAATTCCGCCTTTCATCTTGGGTATCATTTCGAGAAGTTCCTCAAGCGCTTCCTGAGTCAGCGGTTTTTTGAACCCATCCTCATTGTAATAGGTTGCATTGGAATCGACGGTGAGAATCGAGGGCTCGAATTCAACTAAGTAGTACTCGGCCGTATAGTAACCAAATGCGTGGAAAAACCGATTGGAAATCACTTCGGCGGAAGTGGCCATTTCTGGATTTTCTTTGGGGTCAAACTTCAGAAGATAGCGATCCCCTTTTTGGTCTTCAATGAAAAAGCCCGGCGTCACTCCTTCAAATTTACCTTTGACCACGCGCCAAGGCCCTTTAGGGTCTGGACCTTCGCCCTTCACCGGTCCTTGCTTCAGCGCTTCTTTTGAAAGCGGATCTTTGCCATGGCGATTGACAAAAAACCCTGAATCCGGGACTTCATCAAAGAGGTTCACATCCAAAGCTTCCGGTTTCTTAAGCGTAAGCTCCTCCACGTAACGATCAAAGCGCAAGAACTGCGCGACAGGTTCATAGAGAATACGATCAAAAAACTCGCGGTAAAAAGTAGTGTCCCGCTCTTTCACTTTGTGGTCCAGTTCTTCCGCCGTGACCGCAGAACTCTTCGGCACGAGAGAAAAGAACAAAACCAAAAAGAGGGCGAGCCCTTGGCTTCCCCGACCCTGGACGAATTGTGTTTTCGTTCTCGACATAAATGAGCTTCCTATATTCTTAAAATGAAACCTTCGTGTGCGCTGCCGTCTGCCAGCCTTCGCTCGCGCGTGCCAGAAAC
>JACOVU010000014.1 GCA_016177155.1 Candidatus Omnitrophota bacterium
GATAAGCCTCGCGTACCAAATGATGTACTAGTTCCTCCAAAAATTCGAGAACGATGCGAATCCCATGGTGGGAGAAAACTTTGATTTCCCGGATTCGGTCCGAAAAAACCTCGTGATCTACCCCTAACGTCTTGGCAAGATCGTCGTTCGTTTTTTGATCTTCCCGCTTCCCAAGCAAAATAGGCCCAACCACCAACACCCCAACCGTCTCGTCCTCACAGCGAATGGGGATTAAAAAATAGCTTAGGCGATGAGGACAATGATAGACCATCCCATGATGGTCTGACATGTTTTGAAACGCTTTCCAAACGCAATTCGACTTTGAATTTTGAACGCCTTCAATAGGAACGGCAAGGTTAGAACAAGAAGGAGTGACCTGGCTGGATATAGTGAAAGAAGTCCCCGTAGGTTCGATCAGCCAAAGGTTAGCGCCGATGATCTCAGCAAATAAATTCTGGATCTTCTGCCACTGCTTGAGATCAAGCAGTTTGCCTGCTGAGATCCCCGCCTGACCCTGATGTGGTTCTAAAAACACGCGCCACGCCCCCGGTGGTTAATCTCACAAACAGGAAACAATTAAAACGACGGGTTAAAGTAAGTTGTACTGCTTCATTTTGTTGTACAGCGTCGTCCGATTGATCTGAAGAATCTGAGCGGCTCTCTTCCGATTCCATCCTGTCTGCTCCAACGCATTCAAAATGATCTTCTTTTCTGGATCTTTGAGCACCTCCTTCAAAGAAGAACCGTTCGCAGATTTTAAGTCAACGCCTTCAACATTTTTTGTAAAATGTTCCGGAAAATCAGCAACGTCTAAAATTTCACTTTGAGTCAGTACCACCGCGCGCTCAAGAAAATTCTCAAGCTCGCGGACATTCCCGGGCCAATCATAATCCGCCAGTGCTTTAAGTGCTTGCTTGCTTACTCCTTTAACGTCCCGTTTCGTTTTTTCACTGAATACCTTTAGAAAATGATCCACAAGTGCTGGAATATCACCTTTCCGGTCTCTCAAAGGCGGGACATCAATGGTAATGACATTCAGCCGGTAATAAAGATCTTCGCGAAAAGATCCGCGGCTGATCGCTTCTTGTAAATTATGATTCGTGGCGGCAATAATTCGAACATTGACTCGAATGGTCTTGGCGTCACCCACACGCTCGAACACCTTCTGCTGAAGAACGCGTAAGAGCTTCACTTGAAGATAGGGCGGAAGTGCATCAATTTCATCCAAAAGAATCGTCCCGCCATCAGCAAGCTCGAACCGCCCCATACGGTCGCGGATCGCGCTGGTAAACGCACCTTTCACGTGGCCAAACAGTTCACTTTCAAGAAGTTCCCTCGGAATTGCCCCACAACTAACTTCGACATAAGGCCCGTCTTTTCTAGTGGGATCACTATAATGAATGGCTTGTGCCACCATTCCTTTGCCAGTTCCGCTTTCGCCTTGCAAAAGAACGGTCGTTTCCGTATCGCTAATCGCTTGAATCAAGGAATAAATCCGCTGCATTTTGGGATCTTCGCCAAGCAAATTGTGGAAGTGGGTTTTACGCTCGGTGAGCATCTCCTTGAGCGAGCGGTTCTCTTCCTTAAGCTGCTTCGTGTCGAACACCCGCTTCACCAGAATGCGAAGCTCATCGTCATTGATGGGCTTCGTCACATAATCTCTCGCTCCCATCTTCATGGCTTCAACAGCGGTTTCAACCGTTGCGAAACCAGTCATCATGATGACTTCGGTGCCAGGTTGGCTTTCACGCACTTTTTTAAGAACTTCGATCCCAGGACTGTCGGGAAGACGGAGATCAATCAGAGCAAGATCAAATGGTTTGGATTTAAGTTGATGAAAACCTTGGCTGCCATCGCCGGCAACGGCAACTTGATAGCCATCTTGGCTCAGGACTTCAAAAATGGATTCCCGCACCAACTGATCGTCTTCAACAATAAGAATGGAATTTGGCATAAATTCGTTTAGCTTTGACAAGGAATCGCAATGATAAACTCAGTTCCTTGATTCTCCTTACTTTCGCAAGAAATTTGACCGCCTGACCGCTGAATGATCTCTTTACAAATTGCGAGTCCAATCCCCGTCCCTTGACCATTGTCTTTGGTGGTGAAAAAGGGCTCGAAAATACGACCTTTAATCTGTTCCGGAACGCCGTGGCCTGAATCACGCACTGAAATCACCACTTGTTTCGCATTGCCATCGATCATAGCGGTTGAAACCGCAATACTGCCTACCCCATTCATGGCGTGATGCGCATTTTGGAATAGATTTTGAAATACGGTTTGAAGTCCGCAATCGTCCACAAAAATAGACCCTTCGCAAAATTGTTTTACAATTGAAATTTGACTAAAAACAGGATCTTCACTTGTGGTATTGATGGTTTCCTGAAGCAAGGAATGAATTTCAATCCGGCGCGGCGTTTTGCCTTTCGAATTGACTTGCGCCAGCTCGCGAATACCGCGAATCACCTGAATCGTCCGACGGATTCCTTGTTTTGCTTTCAAAAGATAATTACGCGCCGGGCTTTCTTCCCCAACTTGGTCGAGCGCCAAATTGACGAATCTCCGAACCGCATCCAAAGGATTGGCTAATTCATGTCCGAGATGCGCCAGGGATTTCCCGAGCGCCACAAGCAGTTCATCTTCTTTCATCATCTCTTTTAAATCAGATGTCGTGTGGCCAAGCGCTTCATTTTCTTTCTGGAGGCGACCCGTGGTTTTTAAATTTTGGTAAGCAATCGCAATGTGAGCGGCTAAAGCCTGTGCGTGTTCAAACTCTTTTTGTGTAAAAGGATATTTGTTTTCTCGTTCGGTAATATTGATAAGTCCAACGAGTTTATTATTTGCAACAAGCGGGAGGGACAAAAAGGAATGGGATTGATAGGAGTAGGTCTTACGAAAATCAAGGAAGCGGGAATCTTGTCGAATATCGGTGACGAGTACGGGTTGACCTTTATCAGCCACCCAACCACCAACACCATCGCGGAGTTTGATCGTAACCCCTTGAATTCGTTCTCTTCCTTGGCCTCGAGCTGCTTTGAGAACTAATTCTTTTGAGAACTCATCCCAAACGAAGAAAGAACCTCTGGTAGCATCAACCAAGGCCAAGATAGAATCGAGGGCAAAATCAATGAGGACACTCGGATCACAGAGCGTGTGCACTGCTACGGAATAATCCGAAAGCATGGCGGACTCTGATCCGTCCTTTGTCCCCACATCCTCCAGTGGGAATGGGACTGGGTTCATCGTTCGTTGAAGATGGAAAAACCTGCTCCTTTCCTTCTGCAGTAACGAACTGCGGGATAGTGCTGAATTGTTGGAATTATACCACATAGTTTTAAAATTTCAACTTTCTTTAACTCTTTAATATCTCATAACTTACGTTAGTTCAATCAAATACACACCTTACAAAGCGTTCAAAAAGTTAAACTTTTTACTACCGAACTCACGCCCAACGACTTGCCGATTGCAAACCAACTTTTCTAAATCAATGGAATTTTGTTTACGAAACTGGTGCTATTTGAGGTTTAGAGAGCACTTCTTGATGACTCTTTGCGAGCTGAGCGAGAGGATGATCTGGAAATTGTGCTAAGAAATCCTGGTAGTAGCTTAGCGCTCGCTCACGATCTTTCAGACGATTCTCAGCAATCAAAGCCTTCAAGAAAAGCCATCTTCCTTTTCGGTCCTCGATCGTTTCGTTTTGGAGTTCCTGATCTACGGTCGTCAGCAACTGATCCCAATCTTTTTTCTGAGTAAACGCTTGAATGATGAATCGTTTGGCATAAGCCGCAATCTTAGAATTTGGATGTTCGCTCACTACTTTCTGATAACGCTCGACTGCCTCATCCAAAACTTGGTTGGCTTTTTCGGTTTCATCCACCTTTTTATAATGGAGATAACGCATAAAAGGAACTTGAAGGGCTGCGGGGGTGAGAGCGTATTGGGTTTCCAATTCTTGATAATAGCGTTCTGCCTCTTCCCACTTTTCTTCATCCTGATAAGTTTTTGCAATCAAGATTTTTAAGTCTGCCTGGTCGTTTGTTCCCTTCTTGAAGTATTCGTTGAGCGCTTTTTCATACCACTCGCGCGCCTGAGCGAATTCTTTTTGATTTGCATGCAGCAGTCCTACACGAATGGCCGTTCTCCCTGCGAGCGAATGCTTGGAATAACGCTTGAAAAACTCGTCAAAATCTCGGAACGCCTGCTCAAACTGTTTTTCCTTCCAAGAAAGTTCGGCAACCGTAAGAAGTGCGAGTGAAGCATAGGGACTGTCTGGAAATTGTTCTACAATGCTCAGCCATTCTGTGCGGGCTTCTTTGAGTTTTCCATGTGAAAAATGGACGAGCGCAAGCGAATTCTTTAAACTGGATGAAACTTGGATTGGTCCGACTTGAGTGAGCATTTTTTTGCAATGTTCCACTGCTTTCTGATAAGCGAGCTCCTGATTGGCTGTGTCCTTGGCTTGTTTATAATGAAGGATTACATAGAGTGGAGCTTGAAGACCTCGCCGTTCCAAGGGGTTATATTCTGCAGTTTCCCAATACTTCGCTTCTGCAGTTTCCCAATTCCCTTCTGCTTCGTAAAGCTGGGCGATTCGGTAACGGGCGTCGGACGTCCATTCGTTCCAACCCGAGAAATTTTGAACAATCTTACCGAGAGTTTCGCGAGCCTTGCCATAATTTTTCTGGCGGGTGTAGAGGTCGGAAATGACAAAAAGCGACTCACCTGCTTTTTGAGTTCCGGGGAACTCATCTGCCACTTTTTGGAAGGCTTGAATGGCGGGAGTGAAAGCCGATTTGGAATCCCTTTGAATCTGATCTGCCGTAATACGCTTGAGGACTTGATCGGCTTGATAAAAAGCTCTCTCAGACAGGTAGCTTTTACTGCAGCCTGCTGTCAAAAAAGCAAGCAATATGACGAAGCTGGTTGAAAACTTTTTCATTTAACTTTTTTTCCGAAGAAACGGAATCAAAAGTCCTAAACCCATCAGAAGAAGGGTTGAAGGTTCGGGATGGTGAGGAATGCTTCCGCCATCATCGTCACTGCCACCGCCTCCACCGGTTCCACCATTATCGCCACCGCCTCCGCCGCCAAAGGCAAATAAACTGCTACTGCCGCCGAGCAGCAACAAAAGCAAAAGAGTAGTGAGCAGAATTTTCTTTCCAGTCCAAAATTTTTGATCCTTTTCTGGCAGAAGTAAATCTGAAATCGCCTCATCATAATCGGAATCGGCCTCGAGCTCCTCAACCGCCTTATCATTAGAAACAAACACGTCACTTTGGAATAAATCTCCTACGGGAATGCTAACGGATTCTCCTTGCGGCCCAGATGCATCCGCAGAAGATTCACTTTGTTCATTTGTCGATTCAACTTCCTTTACGTCTTGGAGAATCGAACCCGTATCGGGAACAACAGCGTAAACTTGCACCATGGGAAACGTAATGCTTACTGCTAGAATAACGAGAACTCTGAACAGTTCTTTGATTTTCATATTATTTACTCCTCGCTTTCAAAAATAGTAGTGTTGCCGATGACGTCACAAGCATATCAACGACAAGAGAGACCCCAATTCCTCCCACCAAGATCCAGAGCACAATTTCTGGATAGGTTCTCTCGGCTAACAGTGGCGTATAGAGCTTTACAAAAGAAAGAAGAAACGCTAAGACCATCGGAATAAAAATTAAGCCGCTCGTGAGGGGAAGATTTTTAATCCCCACTTGGAATCCCACGAAAAGCGCTTTAAAAAATCC
>JACOVU010000146.1 GCA_016177155.1 Candidatus Omnitrophota bacterium
CAAAAAGGAAGACAGCGCCGTGGTATTAAAATTTGAGCCTTGGGGCAAGGATCCAGTCTTCGATTGGGATGAAGGAAACCTGGAAGAAATTTGGAAACACAGAGTACGTGATTTTGAGGTGGAGGAGTGTTTCGACAATCAACATGTTACGATACCTCACAAAAAGGTTCGTTCAGAACCGAAGAAGTATGGAGATAGATACGAAATAAGTGGCGTTACCGATGGCGGTCGCAAGCTGATAGTCATAGTTCAATATTTAGGCGGCAATTGGATTCGGCCGATTACGGCACGGCAAATATAGGAGGTTGCGATGCCAAAGCGAATTAGAAGTAAAATCGAGAAAGAAGTCGACGCCGAACTCGAAGCGAAGACCAAAGATGAGCTTTTAGCAGACTTTGATGAGTCTCAAGCGCTTCATGTGCCGGCCAGGAAAAGTGAGAACAAACTCATTTCCATTCGGTTGCCAATGGCAATGATTAAAGGGCTTCGAGACGTTGCGATTGAAAGGGGAGATGTTGGCTATCAACAATTAATCAAGATATTTATTGCAGATGGTTTATCACGTTCGGGAGCAAACGTAACTTCACATATTCTAGAGGCATCAACTGCAGCAACCATGGATACACGAGAATCTTTACTCAACCGTCCTTTGCAAACGCCATCGAGTGTTAGCGGACCGCATCCAGGAATGGCTGCTTAAAGTTGAGAGGTTAAAAGATGGATGTTGATTTTGCATTTTTAGCGGATGCGGCGGAAGTGGCCAACGGCAAATTGCATTTAGTGGGCGGCGCATTTGACACGATCTGGACACGCAGCACGCCTCTTCGCTATCCGAAAGTATCATTTGCGATGCGGCTATTGCTGAGTGCTGCGGAACTCGACAGAAAGCATCGAGTTGAAATAAAAATCATGCATGAGGATGGCAAGGTCATACCCCCTTCAATTGGCGGGGAACTGGAAATCAAAAGGAATCCAAACCTTCCAAAGGGATGGAAGCAAGGATTTTTAAGTGTGATGAATTTCGTTGATTTAACGTTCCCAGTGTTCGGGGATTATAGCTTTGAGTTGCTTGTAAACAACACGAGCGTAAAAAGCATTCCCTTAAGGATTGCTCAGGCAGTTAACTTCCAAACCTAATTCGTTCAAAATAAACCTCCCATAATAACACTGCGTTTGGTATAATCTGGCAAAGATTGGACACATCCCACCATGACTAATAAGTGGTTAACCATAGACCAAATCGCTGACTATCTCCAAGTTTCCAAGGAGAAGGTCTATAAACTCTGCCAGCGAGGGCGGATGCCTGCTAGTAAGTTCGGCGGACAGTGGCGTTTTAAGGTCAAAGAAGTGGACGCTTGGCTTAAAAAGCAAAGGCCGAAGAAAAAATGAATAATGGAGATCAATCCAAGAATGATCTTATCGAAAAACTAAAGCCTGGAGATGTTATTGTCACAAGCAAGCGTGGCATTAATTTGGGCGCAATGCCTATCCGGTTTGCCAACTTTTCACGGCATGGGTACCGGAAAAGAATTTGGACACATGCGGCATTTTATATCGGCAATGGCGAAGTAGTTGAAGCTTTCCCAAAGGGAATCACAAAAAGAGATCTTAAAACTGCTTATCTGGAACAGCATTTTGACATCGTTTGTCTTAGAAGAAAAGGCATGAAGGTTTCTGATTTTCAGAACGCAGCCGAGTTTTGCAAAAGCAAAGTTGGTGTCAAATACGATACGAAAGCTCTCGCCTACTATGTGATTCTCAATCTCCTGCCGCCCATTTTCCATTTTTTACTGACCAGCCGATGGTTCAACAATCTCATCAATAGTCCAGATGCATTTTACTGCTCAGAACTTGTCGGCACTGCTTACCTGAGACAGGGCGCATATTGTTTCGATCGCAAGCCCGCGCAGGTTATGCCGGTTGACTTCTACAACAAATACTGTTTTGAGGTAATTGCTTCCAATTGTGATCTCGAAAAAAAAGATCCTTGGTTCAAGAAAGTGATCTTTGGGACCGGGTATGTTATAGGAATTATTGCCTGGTTTACGATAACGCTTATTGCGAGTTTTATCTTCTGTACAGTTCTTGTTCGTTTAAGCGAGAAAATTTTTAAAAAGCAACCGAAACAAAGTAAGGAAATAGCCGATGGCCAATAATTTTAAAGAGCGCGCGAATTTTATTTGGGGCATAGCGGACCTTCTGCGCGGAGATTACAAGCAATCCGAATATGGCCGGGTGATTTTACCGCTCACCGTTTTGCGTCGTTTGGACTGTGTGCTTGAGCCGACAAAACAGGCGGCGCTGGACTACCTCCCGCAGACTCGAGGACTTTCGCCGGATGCGGCTGAAACGGTCTTAAAGAAAAAAGCGAAGCTCTCCTTTTTCAATAAGAGCAAATACGATTTCCAGAAGTTGATCGCTGATCCAAATGATGTTGCCGCAAATCTACGCCATTACATCGCTGGCTTTTCCAAAAACGCCCGTACGATCCTCGAGCATTTTAATTTTGAAGATCATATCGAA
>JACOVU010000145.1 GCA_016177155.1 Candidatus Omnitrophota bacterium
CCTTGAAGTAGTCACCAAAAGTTCAAAGTTGAATTGTTCCGCGCATCCTTTTAATTCTTGAATCCACTTATGAAAAGCACGCCGTTCCAATCGATAGGACTTGGCATTCCCACCGATAAAAACGCTGATTCTTTTCTTGCCATTCGGCGTCAGTGAAACGCGCTCGGCAAGCTGACCGCCAGACATTTGAAGCAAATCTCGGTCGACGCAACTGGGAGTGATGAGTGTACGAACAACGCCTCGTTTATGCTTAGGAAATGCGTCATGAAGGGGAATAATCAATAAATCAAAAAGCTGAGAACGAAAGGGAAATGAAGGTTTCATCACCACAATGGACTTCCCAAGGTTCTCTTTTTTGAGCAACAGATTCAGCGGTGCAAGGCCCGAGCCACTAGACACAATCAAGTCCGCATAAGTATTTTGTAACTTTTGAGCGCACTCGGACTCAAAAAAGAAATTGAAGAAGCTGAGCCTTCCTTGAGCAAAAGGTAGCGCGAAAAAAGCAAAGAGGAAAAAGAGTCTCCGATGCCAGGCGCTTTTGAAATGAACCATAATCGATTGAAAATCAAGTTCATATTCCTGAGGGAGAGAACCGCGAAGCCTTTCAAATTCCTTTGCAATCGCCTCTGATTGATTGGCATGCCCTGCTTGCGCATCCTTTAAAATGAGAATCTTTTTGGTAAAACAATATTTCCAACGCTTGTAAATCCAAAGCCATTGATCGGGGTAATCGGAAATCCAATGTTCTAAAAGGCGGTAATAATTTTGGACGGTTGCTTGAAGGTCAAACTCTCCCTTGGGAGTTCTCAAACATTCAAACGGTTCTTCAATGAAAACCTGGTGATGAGTCTTTCCCGTCCGCACCATAAAACAAGGGAGAATGGTTGAGTTTGTTCTCGACGCAATTTCAAAGATACCAGGAGGAGCAGTCGTTTTGCGACCAAAAAACTTAACCACAATACCAGAACGCCCGCCTGAAAGGTCTCCGAGAACCCCCACGAAGCCGCCTTTTCTCAGTTCCCGAATCAATTCCCGAACGCCACCCCCTTTTTGAATCGTTACCGATCCATGCGAAGCGCGAAGGTCATTCAAGTAATCGTTTAACCTGCTGTGTTTTTGCTCCCGAGCAAGCACATACATTGGTTTTCCCACAAGACCCGATAAAATTTGGGTCAGCTCCCAATTGCCGAAATGAGGAGTGATCAATACTGTTCCTTGCCCCCTTTGGACATGGCGTTCGTAACGATCACGATGTTCCACCTGAATATAACGCTCCAAATAGATTTGATTTAATTTCGGAAAGCGGAATATTTCAACGATGTTTTGAGCCAAGTAGATGAAATGTTTCTTAACAATTTTTTTCCGTTCTGCGGGACTAAACCGGCCTGGAAAAGCAGCTTTCAAATTAACATAAGCAACGCGTCTTCTATCATTGGCTTTCGATAAACAAAAACCGACAAAGCGGCCCAAAGCAAGTGCCACCTCATGAGGAAGCAATTGCAAAATGACGCTCAAGATCCTAACGAACCCAACCGTAAGCCAGTCAAGCATTTTGGTGATATTCCCTTCTCGAAAAATGGTGATGGCGTTTTATGAGGTGTGACTCGATGGGGCGGGAAGCCGCAAAACGAGCTAAATACTGGTGAAGCAAGGTTTCACCATTCGTAAGCCTGAGGCGCACTTTAAGCACAATGGGCTTTACAATTCTTCTAATCAGCTCCTCGGAACGGAAAAAATCTTTTTCGGTCGTAATAATTTCTTCAGCTTCGCTTGTTTCTTTCGCATGTAGAACTTCCCTGAGCTCCTGATCGGTAAAGCGGTGATGATCACAAAACTCAAAATTGCGAACCGTTTTTACCCCGAGTTGATTGAGCAGCATTTGGAACGAACGCGGCGTTCCAATACCAGAGAAACTCGTCACTCGTTTTCCCTGAAGCCGATCAACCGGAATACGCTCCCGCGAACCTGGTCGGTAACCATAAAGCGCCTCTCGATGAGCTTCCACAAAATCGATTTTGGGCGCAACAGCTCGGATTCGAGATTTCAAAGCTTCCAATTCCTTTCTGGGGGTAAGGTTGACGTCTGTCAGAACTACGATCGACGTCCGTTTCAAGCTTGCCAAAGATTCTCGTAAGATTCCATAAGGCAATAGTGACAAATTTCCAAAAGGATTTAGCACATTGACCGCCACAATATCAAGATCGCGCTTGATTTGCCAATGTTGGAAACCATCATCAAGAATAATTACGTCCACTTTACGGGTAGCAAGAATTCGCTTCCCCGTCTCGTATCGATTCTTTCCGATCCCGAACTCTGCACCTTGAAGCTGACGGAGGAACATTTTGCTTTCATCCTCACCATAACCCCGAGCAAGAATGAGCGGTACATTCGCTCGATTGATAAAGAAACGAGCTACATATTCCACCAAAGGTGTTTTGCCCGTCCCACCCCAGGTGAGATTTCCAATGCTAATCACGGGGCATGGAAATGCTTGCTTCCTCAAAATGCCGGATCGAAATGCAAAAGCTCGGAAACCGACTGCAAAACCATAAAACCAAGAAGCGACTTTGAGGAGGGGTTTCCAAAACCAAATCCATTGATGTTGATAAGGTCGATCCTCAGCTAAAAGCCGAAAATAATTTCTAAGTGTCATCCCCCACCACCTTTCTGCCACCCAAAATATGTAAGTTTTACTGTCATCGCAATTTCTCCTTCACCCCCAAAAAGTGGTGGGGGATCATGTTCCCTGTGCCGCAAGCGTAGGCGCTTCTTCTTGGATTTGAATCCAACTTGAAAGATAATCAAGCGTCCGAGCTGTAGCTCCTTTCATAGATTGAACTCGAGACCAAGCCCGAGCTCCCATCTGCCCCCTGAGTTCTGGGCTTTCCAATAGTTTCAGTAGTTGTTGATAAAGTTCTTCCTCTGAATGAACCCGAAAACTGGCTTTGTGTTCATCTAACATTTGGTAGATCTCGTCGAAATTAAACACATTTGGACCGTGAACGATTGGTTTCTTAAGGAAAGCGGCCTCGATCGGACTTTGCCCTCCCCGTCGGACGAAACTCCCGCCCATAAACACGGTGTCAGCCACCGAATAAAGGCTTGCCAAAACCCCCATCCGATCGACCACAAGAATCGGATAGGTTTCAGATGTGCGTTGAGCCGAAAAAAACCGGTAGGGCAAATTCCGATTGGTGATCGCGCGAACCACCTTGGAAAGATGCTCTGGATGGCGAGGAGCTAAGATCAATTGAAGGTTATTGAACCTGGTTCGCAACCGTTCGAAAACTCTAAGAAGCAACTCCTCTTCATTCCAGTGTGTGCTTCCACCGATTAAAATTAAACTGCTTTGGGCAACACCGCATCCGAGAAAATCCTTCCGCTCCTTCGGTTCACCCGAAAGATCATATTGATCAAACTTCATATTGCCCGTGTAAAAAAGCCTGAGCTCTGAAACGCCTAGTTTGGAAAAACATTCCCAATCGCGTTTGGACTGAACCAAACAAAATGCAAGCTTTTCCAAAATGGGGGCAACGAAAAAACGAGCTAGCTGATACCTCTGGAACGAACGGGGTGAAATACGACCGTTTACAATCCCGATCGGAATTCCTCTTGTTTCTGCTTCAGAAATTAAATTAGGCCAGATTTCGGTTTCCATGAGCAAAATCAATTTGGGTGTGGCTTGCTTCAATACCCGTTTCACCACAAAACTCAAATCAAGCGGGGCATAGAAAACAAGAACTCGATCGGAAACAAGTGATGTTGCCACTTCTTGACCTGTTGGTGTCGTCGTCGAAAGTACAATCGTCCACCCAGGATAATGTTCCAAAAAAAGCTCGACCCACCGACGGGCGGCTATGACTTCCCCCACACTAACTGCATGAAGCCAAACAACTTTTCGCCCCGCAATTTTTTTCAGAAACGATTTGGATAAAAAGCCGAAACGCTCAAGGACAAGACGCCAGGCGCTTCCTGCTTGACCCAACCTCACAAAAAACTTAGGTAGTGAAAACAGAGCAAAAAGAATGTAAACGAAATTATAGAGATATTTCATCCCACCACCTGCTTTCCCACCGTAGGCGGATTATTTCTCTCTTGTAAAACAAATAATTGGCCCGAAGGGCCAAAAGCAGGTGGTGGGATCATCCCTCAAGCCCTTGGGTGCGCTTGATCATAAGCTTCTCTCAACCGCTTCGCTGAGACGTGCGTGTAAATTTGGGTCGTGGAAAGATGAGCATGCCCTAAAAGCTCCTGAACGCTTCTCAAATCTGCCCCTCGATCTAACAGATGGGTCGCAAACGTGTGGCGAAGCGTGTGCGGCGAAATTCCTTCTCTGAGAGCCGCTTTTCGGGCGCACTTCAAAATGACACGCCGAACACTTCGATCTGTAAGACGGGTTTTTTGACGATTCAGAAAAAGGGGCTGAGATCTGCTTTGTGATTCAAATGTGGTCGCATCTAAATAATCCTTGAGCGCCTCGGCTGCACAACTTCCAATTGGAACGATTCGTTCTTTCTTGCCCTTCCCGCGCACTTTAAGAAGATGACTCAAAAGATCGACGTCCTCAGAATTGAGCCCCACTAATTCACTCACCCGTATCCCCGAGCTGTACAAAAGCTCCAAGATAGCCCGATCCCGTTTCATCTCCCACCGATCTCCTTTGGTTGCTTCCAATAAATGTTCGACTTCTTCGGTTTCAAGAAAAGAGGGCAATCTTCGCTCACGTTTTGGCGTGGCAATTCCACTTGCAGGATTCGCGTTCAACACTTGTTCGCGAGTCAGGTATTTGAAAAATGACTTCAGACATGCCAGTTTTCTTGAAACGGTGCTTCTTAGAAACTCTTTTTCCTTCAGGTGGGCTAAGAATTTACGGATAGAAAGATAGTTAATCTCCTGAATTGAGCTTTTTCCGATAAAACGGAAAAACTCGACGAGATCGCTCCGGTAATTCTTGACGGTGTGAGGCGAAGCATTTTTCTCAGCTTCAAGGTGCTTGAGAAAACGATCTAAATAGTGCTTGACTGCGGAATTTAACTCGTTCATAAACCAAGACTTTCCTTAAGCTTAAGCCGCTACTAAACGTCTTCTCCGACTTCTTCGATTTCGGGGGGTTTCTCTTCGCTTGCCTCTGGAGCAGGTCCTTGCGTAGGAAGTTGATTTGAAAGATAATCACAATTCGGGTAGTTGGAACAACCGTAAAATTTTCGGCTGCCTTTTCCTTTTCGTGCCACCAAATAACCACCACACCCTTCTTTAGGGCACGCCACTCCCGTAGAAATTGGTTTTGTGTTACGACACGCAGGAAAACCAGAACAAGCAACAAATTTCCCAAACCTTCCCCATTTAATCACCATGGGTTTCCCGCACTTCTCACAAACTTCATTGGTTGGTATAGCTTCTTGCCGTACATTTTTCATGTGCGTTTTTGCTTCTTTCAGATGCGTCTCAAACGGCTGATAAAATTCCTGAAGTACCTTGACCCATTCCAATTCACCTTCTTCGATTTTATCGAACTCTTCCTCCATCAAAGCGGTGAACTGAATATCCAAAATATAAGGAAAATGCTCTACCAAAAGATGAATGACGGTTTCACCAAGTTCCGTGGGAATGATTGCCCCGCTTTTGCGTTCGACATAGTCACGGCTGACCAAAGTGTAAATAATGGGAGCATACGTGCTGGGCCGACCAATACCTTCTTCTTCCAATATTTTGACAAGGCTCGCGTCATTGTAACGAGCAGGAGGTTTTGTAAAATGCTGGTTTCCGATGAGTTCGTGAAGTTTCAAGATCTCATTTTGTTCGAGATCCGGAAATTCTTGATCTTCTTCGTCCTCATCCTGATCCTGATCACTCTCTTCTTCCTTATCCCCTTCTTCTTTTTCTTTTTTTGCGGTTTTTCCATTATCAACAAATACAGCACTAAAACCTGGAAAAAGATTACGCGTGCCACTTGCTCTGAAAAAGTATTCCGAACCAGCTAACACTTCAACCGTTGTGACAAGGTCGATTGCTGCGGTCATTTGCGAAGAAAGAAACTTCCGCCAAATGAGTTCATATAATTTAAACTGCTCTTCATTTAAATACTGCTTGATCTGATCGGGATCGCGATAGGCCGACGTAGGCCGAATGGCTTCATGAGCTTCCTGTGCTCCTTTTTTGGAACGGTAGATGTTAGGAGTCTTGGGCAGATAATCATCCCCAAAACGCTCTTTAACAAATTTCACCGCTTCCTTTTTTGCCACCTCTGCTATATTCACCGAGTCTGTACGCATGTAAGTAATTAAACCGACACTTCCTTCTTCTCCAATCTCCACCCCTTCATAAAGACCCTGAGCAATCCGCATCGTCCGCGAAGCGGAAAATCCCAGTCGGTTATAGGCCTCCTGTTGAAGTTTGCTGGTGGTATAGGGCGCTTGTGGTTTTCTGCGACGTTCTTTCTTCTGAATCGAAATGATACGAAAGGTTTCTTTTTCGAGGATCGATTTAAGCTTGAGGGTTTCCGCCTCATTTTTTAAATGGATCTTTTCCTTTCCGATGCGGACGAGCTTCGCCTGAAATATTTTGTCTTTCTCGGACGCACGTTCTGAGGAAAGTTGTGCATGAAGAGACCAATATTCCTCGGGTTTAAATTTTCGAATTTCCTCTTCGCGTTCTACCACCAAACGAAGCGCAACCGATTGAACGCGTCCCGCGCTTAATCCGCGGCCGACTTTTCGCCAAAGGAGCGGGCTTAATTCATAACCTACAATTCGGTCCAGAACGCGCCTCGCTTGCTGCGCATTGACAAGATGGAGATCAATATCACGAGGATGGTCAAACGCAAACTTCACAGCCTCTTTGGTCAGTTCATTGAACATGACCCGCTTGATTTCAGGAGCTTCGCCACGAAGAATTTCAGCCAGATGCCAGCTGATGGCTTCTCCTTCCCGATCGGGGTCTGTCGCGAGATAGATCGTTTCCTTCCCCTTGGCAAGTTTTTTTAATTTACTAACGGTCTTTTTGGATTTGGTGGGAATCACGTATTCGGGCGTAAATCCATTTTGAGGATCGACCCCCATTTTGCTTTTGGGGAGATCTCGGATATGCCCAAAGGAAGCTTCTACCTGATAATCCTTCCCTAGGATTTTATTGATCGTTCCGGCCTTGGCGGGCGACTCAACGATGACTAACCTTTTGGCCAATGTTCTACCTTTCCCCCCCCATCAATCAACCACCGCCCACAAAGTGGACAATTTCAAGTGCATCATTTTCGCTAAGCCGAGTGGCGGGAAGTGAGTTTCGATCTACCACCTGGCGGTTGAGTTCTAGAACCACGGTTTTTTTATTAATTCGAAAGAGTTCCATCAACACTTCAAGGGTAATTCCCTCGGGAACTTCACGCTTACTTCCGTTAATGCAAACGGTCATCTTCAAATGTCTCTCTATTTAAATAAAATCCTAAAACCC
>JACOVU010000140.1 GCA_016177155.1 Candidatus Omnitrophota bacterium
GTATAACGGTAACGGTGCCAGGCACCGAGGTGCCTGGGAGACCGTACCGGGTACGAAAGGGACACGTAGCGCCAAGTACCCTGTCCCCACGGTACCCGGTACCGTCATCAATTGAGGACAAGTGTTGAAAACATTTCAGCAGTTTGAGAAGACAATAGAAAATATTCTGACGACTACCTCCTGGTATTTAGCGGATTTGGGAGAGGCGCGGGGGAAGCAGGAGCTTTTTACCAAACAATCGCCTCAGAAGCTGAAGGTATTGCGCGAACATGCCCTAATTGAAAGCGCCGTTTCCTCGAACCGAATCGAGGGAGTAACCGTTAATCAGAAAAGGGTGGGAACGGTTGTTTTTGGGAAGAGGCATCTCAAAGATCGAAGCGAAGAAGAAGTCCGCTGTTATCGAACCGCACTTGATTGGATTCATCGTGAAGGTACAAAGATACCGATTTCTGAGAAGACCATTTTCAAGCTTCACCAGATGAGCCGCGGTGAAATTTGGGATGCAGGCAAGTACAAAGAAAAGAATGTGGATATTATTGAGAAACTGCCCGGCGGACGAGAGCGAGTACGATTCAAGACGGTTGAAGCTTCGAAAACGCCTGCTTTTATGAAGAAGCTCACAGAATCCTGGCAGGACACTTTAAAAGAAAAGAACGTTCATCCGCTCATTGCGCTTGCGGCCTTTAATCTTGATTTTCTTTGCGTTCATCCTTTCCGCGATGGCAACGGCCGCGTCTCCCGCCTGCTTCTCCTGCTCCAATGTTATTCGCTTGGCTACGAAGTCGGCCGTTATATCAGTTTGGAACGGCTCATTGAGCAAAACAAAGAACGCTATTACGAAACCTTGGAGCAGAGTTCGCAAAGCTGGCACGAAGGCAAACATGACCCATGGCCGTACATCAATTATTTGTTGTACATTCTTAAGATGGCATATCAGGAATTTGAAAGCAGAGTCGGTCAGATGAAAAGCCCGCGTGGATCAAAAACTGAACTTATAGAGTCCACAATCGAAGGATTCGACAAGGAATTCACTTTATCTGATCTTGAGAAAGCATGTCCAGGCGTGAGTCGCGATATGATACGAATCGTTCTGCGCGATCTGCAGCAAACAAGAAAAGTCGAGTGCCTCGGCCGCGGCCCGGGGGCTATATGGAAGAAAAAGGGTAATACCTCTAAAAGAGGGTAATAATAAGGGTAATAACTGCGAAGATGGATTACAAATTTGAGAGAAGCAGGAGCGATAAAATTTCTAGGGCAAAAATTCTCGAAGAACTTAAAAAAAACCGGAGGCGTCCCTGGCGGTGCCGGGCTGAATTTGTATGCACAGCAAAAGGGGTCTGACCCCTTTTTGTTGTTAGTCTTTTTCAGTACCCACACTCACAGCTGTTTTACGCATTCACGGCATTTTTGTGTTTAAATCTAGGATTCTGGGTAGATATTATTCGGTTCGACCGTTTTCTTGATGTATTGCTGACTACCTTAATGAGAATCGTAGAGCGCATATCAAAATGATGGATGGAGAAGCATTGCTTAAAACGAATCTTCTTTTAGGAAAGGAATTGAAAAATGTCATCTTTTGAAGAGAACGCCATACAATGGTTGAAGACCAGCGGTGATATTGTGGAAAGAGACTGCGCGGACACAGTATGTACGTTAATACCACTATATGCACTGTTGTGGGCTAACTACATTGGAAACAATAAAGGACAGGCCAAAGCATACCCTCTAAATCGAGGCGTAAATCGAGGGACACTTTACTTAATTCGAGATAAGTATGATGTCCCCAGAATTAGCAGATCTTGAGTTTGATCTTGAGAAGCCAGGTAGGCTCTCCATAATCTTCCGCCGCCTGAACCATCTTGGCTTTCACCGGATTCAGTTCCACATAACGCACGGCGGCGTAAAGATGGGCCTCACTTAACACATAGGAGAGGAATCTAAAGTTGATCATTCTCGCAATAGCGCCTGTGGGTTTCTGAGAAGGCCTTATGAAGGCTTTTCTCGTGCGCCGGGACACAGATGAAATGGACATGATTCGGTATCAGGCACCACGCCCAAAAGACAAGCCCTGCCATTCGAGCCATAACAAATAGGGGATTCCTTTCCGTGGTAAGGAAGTGTAATATATCACAAGATTCGTTGGACACAAAGGCTGATTGAATTAAGTATCGTGTCCCTAATGGCGAAGAATTCGATATCAAAATCATTCCTTACCAAGGCAATGATGACTGGATACAACCAACTCTCTTGGAAGCTTATAAGTGTTTAACTTCCGATGACATTCCAGAAGCACACTCCAATTGCGATTTCTGTCTCTATTACGAGCTGATCAAAGAAACAGAAAAAGTAAGGACAATCTCTTGAAACGTTGTCCCCATTGCGGTCAATACCACCTAAAATATCAGGAATTATTCCTAAACTTCAATATCGCACCCAGCCAAGATGTCGAAAAGTAAAAAAGTGATCGTCCGCGATAAAATGCAGAAGAACTATTCTTATCGGTTGAGCGAACCGATAGGGAAAAATTTTGATCCTAGATTTAAACCGGAGCTCACGCCTAAAGAAATGCTCAGGCTCGGAATTTTCGGCGGCAAATACATGACTGACTGCCGCAGAGAATTTCCGAAGGACTGGTTTAAGAACGCCAAACTGTGTCCCAAAAAACATGATCCCGCACTTAATTTTTTTGGCGTTAACGCCAGTCAACCGTTAAGTGCGTGGCGAAAGAAAGGCTGGATTTATCATGAAGATCCGCGCGGATGGTTCCAATGGTATTGCCGCTATTATATGGGAAGAAGAATTTCCAAAGAAGACGAACGCCAGATTAAACGCTGGCTTGCCATCAAGCGCCACATCGCGCAAATCCGGAAAAATTGCGTCAAAGACGATTTCAACTGCAGGAGACGCCAGCGACAAGCCGTCCTGCACTGGGCTTATGATTCAAGAAAAATCTAAAAATGAATATTTTATTGACCGGCGCTACCGGTTATGTCGGCAGTAATCTGCTCAAACAATTGGAACTTCGTAAAGACAGCATCCGTGTACTTGCGAGAAATCCCGAACGTCTGCGCGGTAAAACCCTTTCCTCAACAGAAATTCTTCAAGGGAATCTTCTTGATCCCAAATCTTTAGAAAAAGCCCTGACAGGTATTGACCTTGCTTATTATTTGGTGCATTCGATGGGAAGCGAAGGATCGTTTGAAGAAGAAGAAAAACGTTCGGCTTCTAATTTCGCAAAAGCGGCAAAAAATTCAAAGGTTCAAAAAATCATTTATCTAGGCGGTTTGGGTCCTGAAAATGAGCTTTCACCCCATTTAAGAAGCCGTCATGAAGTCGGAAATATTCTCCGGGAATCAAACATCACCGTGATTGAATTCCGGGCTTCGATCATCATCGGCTCCGGAAGTCTTTCTTTTGAGATGATCCGTTCTTTGGTGGAACGACTTCCGGTCATGACGACGCCAAAATGGGTGAGCGTTCTCGCCCAACCGATTTCGACAGAAGACGTCGTCCAATATCTTCTTGAAGCAGCCGATCTTAAATTGGAAGAAAGTCGGATTTTTGAAATTGGCGGACCTGAAAAAATGTCTTATTTGGATTTAATGAAAGAATACGCCCGCCAGAGAAATTTAAAACGCCTGATCATTCCCGTGCCGGTTCTTACACCTTACTTATCGAGTCTATGGCTTGCGTTTGTGACACCGCTTTATGCGCGCGTTGGACGAAAATTAATCGAAAGCATTCGCCATGAAACGGTGGTAAACGACGATTCCGCCTTGCGCGTTTTTTCTGTTAAACCTATGCCGATCCGGGATGCGATTTGTGCCGCTGTTCAGAATCAGGGCTAGTTAATCATAGCTATTGCCAAAAGTTACCATTACAAAAGAAATCTTTGAGCAAAAAGCTCAAAATCTTCGAAATGAGGAAGGAGAACTTCGCATTAAAATAGAGCGTCAGGAGCTCCAACTGATTGAAAAAGAAGAGTCAAAAGACTATTTGAAAAGGGCGCAGGAAGTGGTAAAGTTGGTTCCTTCAATCAAAGATGAAGACGAACTACATCCTTCTCTTCAAAAAGAGCTCTTAAAGCTAATCTTTAAGAAAGTTTTGATAGAAGATCAAAAAGTTGCCAAAGTCGTATTGTTTCATCCGTTCGATAGGTTATACGAGATGACATCACTACATACGACTTTAGATACAAATTTAGAAGAAAGGAGGCTAGAAAATTGTCAGATTCCAGAGAGAAAACCAACGGAAAAGAACCAAAGAAATCGGTCGTATGTATTGCTACCTTCGGTTGCCAAATGAATGCTTATGATTCAGAGGTAGCGGCTGGACTTCTTGCGCACGAGGGGTTTGAGATTGTTAATGGTAATGGTGCGCGGCACTTGACGCCCAATGCGTCAAGTACGACCAGCGAGGCGCTTGACGCGCCTCTGCCGGTCGACGTCTATCTCATGAACACTTGCTCGGTCCGAGAACATGCCGAACAGAAAGTTTACAGCCGCCTTGGGGCGCTCAGCAAAATTAAGAAGACGAAGCCCGAGATGATTATTGGTTTGATGGGCTGCATGGTGGAAGAACATAAGGAAAAACTCTTCAAACGTTTTCCCGCACTGGATCTCATGGTCGGTACGCGCAATATCAAAGAATTGCCCGCCTTAATTGAGGAAGTAAAACAAAACCGAAAACAAGTCTCGCGCATTAAACAAAATGGTATTTCCATTGAATATACCGATCAAATTAAACGGACCGGAAAATCTCACGCATGGCTTCCGATTATGACGGGCTGCAATAAAGTCTGTACGTATTGCATTGTCCCGATTACACGGGGCGCTGAAGTGTCCATGCCTGCCAGGGAAGTGTACCGTGAAGCAAGCCGTTTAGTGGAAGAAGGGGTGAAGTGGATTACGCTTTTAGGACAGAATGTGAATAGTTACATTGGAAGCGCAGGTACAAATCTCCTTCCCCCTTTATGGGGGAAGGTAGGGATGGGGGTAA
>JACOVU010000147.1 GCA_016177155.1 Candidatus Omnitrophota bacterium
AAACATTTCGTCCGACTTGCATGCCTAATCCACGCCGCCAGCGTTCGTTCTGAGCCAGGATCAAACTCTCCGAAAAAAACTTTTGCCCCTTGCGGGACAACTGGAGACATTTCCGCCATACTTCGTGACGGATCCGCCACTCGTTGTGGCGGAGACACCCTCGCACATTCAAACTTTGAGAAAGAACAAATGCAATAAACCAAAAATGAAGACAAAGAATTCCTTAGAATTGCTTGAATACAAGCAATTTTAAGGAGAAATTTTTAGAATTTAAGATTAAAAAAGAAAGAAAAAAGCACTTGAATTAACGTCACTCAAGTGCTTTTCCTTAAGCGGAGCTATTGTATTTGTTAATTTTTATCTGTCAAGGCTTTATTCAGTTTTTTTAACTATTCAACGGTAACTGACTTAGCCAAATTCCTGGGCTGATCCACATCCCGCTGGTTTAAGACGGCTATTTTATAAGCTAATAACTGCAAAGGAACTACAGCTAAAATGGGGGATAGCATCTCCTGAGTTTCGGGAATGGAAAAGGTGTATTTGGAAAGACTCCGAACGTTTTCATCTCCCCGTGTCGTTACGCTGATCACAATCCCCTTCCGCGCTCTGATTTCTTCAATGTTGCTTACCATTTTTTCATACGTCTTCGAAGTAGAAGGAGCAATGCAGATGACAGGTTGAGTTTGATCAATCAACGCAATTGGCCCATGCTTCATCTCGCCTGCCGCATAGCCATGCGCATGTGCATACGTAATTTCTTTGAGCTTGAGCGCGCCTTCAAGTGCCGTCGGATAATTGTAACCGCGGCCCAAGTAAATAAAATTTTTCTTTTCTCGAAGTGCTCTCGCACAGACTTCAACTCGTTTCTCATCGCGGAGCGTTTCTTCAATCTGACGAGGCAGTCTTGAAAGTTCTTTGAGCAGTGTACGCGCTTTCGCTTGTGTAAAATCCTTTTTCCGCGCGGGATGAATTTCGCCTATAAAAATAGAGAAGAGCGCAATAATCATCAGCTGCGCCAAGTAAGCCTTGGTAGAAGCAACTCCAATTTCAGGACCTGCGTGAGTATAAAGGACAGCGTCTGCTTCGCGCGCAATGGTGCTCCCCACAACATTGACAATTGCGAGTGTGAGCGCTCCTCTTGCTTTTGCTTCACGAAGAGCCGCTAAGGTATCTGCGGTTTCACCCGATTGCGTAATTAAAACCACAAGATCATCTTCGTCGACCGCAGGATCTTCATAGCGAAACTCACTTGAAACGGTTGCTTCAGAAGGGAGCCGAAGACTTTCTCCCAGCATATAATTTCCAACTAAGCCTGCATGATAAGCCGTACCACAACTTACGAAATGGATTTTGTCGATTTGTTTCAGACGATGAATCCACTTTTGAGTTAAGCTATCAAAAACGATTTTTCCCTTTTTAACCCGTGCCTCCAAAGTGTTTCGCACCACCTCAGGTTGCTCATAAATTTCCTTCAGCATGAAGTGCTTGTAACCGCCCTTTTGAGCTTTTTCCACGTTCCAATTAATTCTCGAAACTGACTTTTTAATTCGTGTTCCCGTTTGCAAATCAAACACGGTAACGGCATCGCACCTCAACTCAATCAATTCGTCATCTTCCAAGTAAATGACCTGCTTCGTGTAAGGAAGAAGTGCTGAAATATCACTTGCGATAAAATTTTCGCCGTGGCCGACACCCACCACCAGAGGATTCGATCGTTTGCAAGCAAAAAGGCGGCTTGGATCATCTCGAGAAATCACCACGAAAGCAAAAAACCCTGTCATTCGCTGGATGGCTTTTTGAATGGCTTCCTGAAGATTGCCATGGTAATACCGTTCAACTAAATGCGCTGCCACTTCAGTATCCGTTTGGGATTTAAATTTATGGCCGTGGCGTTCAAGCTCCGCTCTGAGTTCAGCATAATTTTCAATAATACCGTTATGAACCAGCGCGATCACGCCATTTTGTCCTAGATGAGGGTGGGCGTTAGCGCGGGAAGGCTGGCCATGGGTTGCCCAACGAGTATGACCGATGCCGAGATGGATGTTGGAAGGAACACCGTTGAGTTGGGCCTTAAGCTCCGAAAGTTTTCCCTTTTCCTTTGCAACAAAAAACTTGGAACTACGAGCCCCTAAACAGGCGATTCCTGCCGAATCGTAACCCCGATATTCCAGGTGCTCCAACCCTTTAATGAGAACGGGAATAGCTTCCCGTTCTCCTATATACCCAACAATTCCGCACATTGTTTTTCACCTTAAGAGGCCGTATTGTAACAACTCAGCCTAAAGTTGGGAATAAGAATTTACCCCGTTAGGGTTAGAAATGATTTGGCCGATATTCATTCCGTAAAGCCATGAAAAACCGAAGAAAGCACTTTCTCGTCGATAAAAGCCTCCAATTCCATTACCTACTCTATATTGTACTGACACTCACCCTTGTGGCAGGCGTAGGTATTGTAGGAAGCTACTTTGGAATTTGGGGGTCTGCCATTAAAATTTTCTCGGAAGAATCATTGCGAGAATCCATGTTGACCGCAGCTCAGCTTACAGATTACGAGCGGGCACGCCGCCCTTTCTTCAAACCACAAGAAGCACCTAGTATTAGAAATTACCAAGATACGGCACTTTTGAGCGAAAGGCAACGCGAGATGATTCGAGAAATCATGAATGAAACGACCCGAAGGATGGTGGGGCTCGGAATTTTTCTCGTCTTCTTCATTGGTTGGGGAAGTATTTTTCTCACTCACAAAATTGCAGGACCTGTTTTCAAACTCAAACAGTATTTGCACCGAGTAGAGCAAGGAGATCTCACTACCAGAATTCAATTTAGAAAATTTGATGAGATCCATAAACTTGCAGATGACTTTAACGCGACCATTGCCGCGCTGGACGCCCATGTCGGAACGATGAAACGTATGGTGCGCGAAAGCTCAAGTGAAACGGTTTTAAACACATTCAAAAAAGAACTTTCAAAATTCAAAACCTCTAATTGACGATGCGTCATTGCGAGACAGCATCCCAAACAAAGTCGAAGCAATCTCAGAAGCAAAGACTGCTTCGCCCGCCACAATGCGTCGGCGGGCAGGCCGGCCTCTTTACCCGCCGTCTTTTTGGCGGGCTCGAAATGACGATCATGTTCTCATTCATCCTTCAATGTATTCCTATCCACGCCGAAACAGATTCGTATTTGGCGCTTTCTAAAGAAGATCGTGCGCTCCTTAAAAAAATCCAAAAAGATACTTTTCAATATTTCCTGATTCACACAGACGCTCAAACAGGCTTGACAAAGGATTCTTCCCGCTCGGGTGCGCCTGCCTCTATTGCGGCGACAGGGTTTGCGCTTGCAAGTTTTTCTATTGCAAGTCAAAACGGCTGGCTTTCTTACCGCGAAGCCTACGAGCGAGTGGAACGAACGATGAGCACGCTTGAAAATCGGGCGGCTGAGGAAAACGGCTTCTTCTACCACTTTTTAGATCCCAAAACAGGAAAGCGGATCTGGGCTTCCGAAGTTTCTTCCATTGATACAGCGCTTTTGATGGCGGGCGTTCTCCTGGCCGCTTCTTATTTCAATGGAACGGGTCTTGAATTACGTGCCAAGAAACTCTATGAACGAGTGCATTGGGAATGGATGCTGAATGGCAGCCTGCTTTTTTCGCACGGTTGGAAACCAAAACAAGGGTTTCTTCCTTATTATTGGGACATATACGCAGAACACCTCATCCTCCAGGCGCTTGCATTAGGCTCAGAAACGCATCCCGTTCCGATTGAGACGTGGACCGCGTGGACGCGCGACACAGATTCATTCAACCATCATGAAATTGTTTACGCGTACACAGGAAGTTTATTCACTTACCAATATTCTCATGCGTTCATCGATTTCCGAAACATTTCCGACCAGGGAATCAACTACTTCCAAAACTCAAAAGAAGCTTCGCTCGCCAATAAAGAATTTTGCGAGCTGAACCAAAATGAGTATCAAACGTACCAAAATGGAATCTGGGGATTGTCTGCCTCACTTGGTCCTGATGGCTACAAACCCTATGGAGCGCAACCAGGACTTGCTTTTCACGACGGAACCATTGCAAGTTATGGTGCGATCAGTTCAATGCCCTTTACGCCTACGGAATCCATGGTTGTCGTGCGGATGATGTACGAAAAATATGGATCAAAACTCTATGGGCCGCTGGGGTTTAAAGAGGCGTTTAACTTCGATCGTAAGTGGTGGACCAATGAGTATTTAGGAATTGACCAGGGGATTATTGTCTTAATGCTTGAGAACGTCTTGAATGACGGCGTTGTTTGGAAACGTTTTATGAAACTTCCGATGATTCAACGGTGGCTGGAACGGACTCACCTCCGCACCAAACCTTCTTAACTTCTTCCCAGGAATCGATCGGCAAGTCGTTCTGCAGTTTCTTCAATCACTTCTTTGGTCATCAAGGTCTTCTTCTTAATCTTTTCTCTGAGCTCCTGAATTCTGCCACAATTCGGATCAGGAATATCACGAAGCTGGCGCTTGTAGCGCTCGATTTCCTGTTTCAAGTCTGGATTTGTATTGTCCCTCATCTGCACACCACCCATCCAGCTTGATTCACTTTTGGGAAGTGCGCATTCCGCATGATCTGACATAGTCCAGTTTTTAGAATTAAATCCTTTGCAATTAGAAAAGTAACTGTCGGAGAACCAAATTACACGATTCCCATTAGAGATATCGGCGTGCGGTGAGGAAAACTTTATTTAAAGGAAGATGGGTTAGGCTTCTAAGGTAATCTCTCCTGTTTTTTTCATGAGCATACTGCGGAGTCTCAAGACCACTTTGGTATGAATTTGGCAAACCCGAGATTCAGAAACGTTGAGGACATCGCCAATTTCCCGAAGTGTGAGATTTTCGTAATAATAGAGCACGATTACGAGTTTCTCTTTTTCAGGAAGTTGGTCAATGGCCTGCGCCAAGAGTTCTTTCACCTCTCCTTGATGGACATAGCTGAATTGATCCGTGATGAGCGAGTCTTCAACCGTTTGGAGTCTTGAAATGGGTTTATTGCCGTCATCATTCTGCCAGACTTCATCCAGTGAAAGGAAGGTGGTGGAATTCAGTTCGCTATAAATTCCATTCAGATCCTCAACGCTCATCTTTAAAGAACGGGCAAGTTCTTCCTCGGTGGCAGAACGGCCGAGACGATCCTCAAGCTCCCGCATTTTACGTTCAATTTCACGCGCCCTTTTTCTGAGCAAACGCGGAGCCCAATCGAGTTTCCTGAGCTCATCCATAATGGCTCCCCGAATACGAGAAACCCCATAGGTTTCAAACTTATTCCCTTGGGTTACATCGTATTTTTCAATGGCGTCGAGAAGGCCGAGGATGCCGTAGCTCACTAAATCATTAAATTCCACATTCGGAGGAAGACCAATCGCAACTCGTCCAGCCACATATTTCACCAGATATAAATACTTACGGATAATCTCCTCGCGAAGGGCTTTGCTCTTCGTGCGTTTATATTTTTTCCACAACTTGATATCGCTTTCGACCATGTCAATCACCTCCTCTTTTCCGCGTCTTTGTTGTGAACATCAAGTATTTTCCTTCTCTAATAATTTCCGAATTTGGGCCAATGTGTAGTTCTTAGACTGAAGCACTTTGATTTTCTCGATCCGATCAAACACCAATTCATCATAAAGCCGATGCCCTGAAGGAGTCCTGCGCGCTTCTGAAATGAGATTTGCCATCGTATAGTTATGTATGGTTTGGCGAGAAAGCCCTGAATATTCCATTACCTCTCCAATTTTATAGAGTTTCTCTCGTTTCATCCCCCACCACTTTCTAAGTGATTATGTATATGAAGGTAAACTGTATGAAAAAAGTGGTGGGGGATCACGCGAGTCCGCCTGCTAATTTTCGGTTTACATCGTCATAAAGCTTTTCTGCCTCCTCGTGGAGCGGATTCAGAAGCAGGAGCTTCTGAAGTGTAAAACGGGCTTGTGCCAATTTCCCTTTTTGAATGGACTCTTTTGCTTGTTTCAAATAGTTGCTCACACGTAAATCAATTTCTGCGTCATAAACCCGTGTCACAAGATCCGTTTCAGATTTTCCTTCTTTCAACATCTGTTTTTTCAGTTGATCAATTCGCTTTGAAGCTTCCACGTGGTTCGGGTTCACAAGAAAAACACTTTCATAAGATGCGTTGGCCAGGTTGTAATTCTTTTGTTTGAAGTGCTGATCTCCTTCCAGAAGCAACTGCTTAATCATTTCTTCCTTTTCTTGTTCCGTCAATTCTTCGGTGACCACAGCATAAATAGAACTCGTTACCATCAACATGGAAACGGTTCCAAGAAGGAGAAAAGTGAATAATGAAAAGGGTAATAAAAAAGCCCAAGACTGAGCTTGGGCTGTCCTGAGCTGGCATTCCCTTTTGGGTTCTTCATTTGCGCGGTACATTACATTTTGTATTTTATAAAATGTAAATTATATTTTGTAAAGTAATGGTATGTTTTTCATCGACTAGAGTCAAGCGCTTTTTTACAAAAAATTGCAATAAATTATAAGGGGGAAAAACGCGCCTATATGTAGGCATTTAGACGGTGGGAAGCACTAAATATGGGGGTCTATCACCTTAGCTTGTTAAGTTCTAAAGGGGTCGGGACGATACGATTCCTGATCCAAAGAGGCAAAATGACCTACGAAAAAATCTTCCATCTTAAGTTTAATGAAGATTTACCTACCCATGAACTCCGAAGGCTTTACCCCAAGGAGCAAAAGAAAATTTCACGGGTGGCACTTCTCGATCTCCCAATTACCCTCCTCCGTGAACTGGTGAAGCGAGAAAAAGAATTGCGGAAATTGATCTCACTGAAGAAGTGGTTATGGGGGAAGGAAAACCTGAAAAAAAAGAAAGAAGTTCGTTAGTGATTCCGTTCTCCAAACTTACCCATTGAACGAAACTTCTCGTAACGCTTCCCAATTAATTGGCTGGTGGCAATTTTAGACAATTTTTTAAGCGCTCGTTCCATTGAATTTCCCAAACAATTCGCCGTCACCTCAAAGTCACGATGTGCTCCTCCTAACGGCTCTTTGACTACCTCATCAATAACACCCAACTCCAAAAGGTCTTGTGCTGTCAGTTTCAACACTTGAGCCGCATCTTGAGCGCGAGCATTATCCTTCCAGAGAATAGCAGCACAACCTTCGGGTGAAATAACCGAATAGTAGGCATTTTCCAAAACCATAATATAATCTCCTACCCCAATCCCAAGCGCGCCTCCACTCCCGCCTTCTCCGATCACCACAACAATAATGGGGACTTGAAGCCCTGACATTTCTCTCAAATTATAGGCAATGGCTTCCGCCTGTCCCCGTTCTTCAGCCCCAATCCCTGGATACGCACCTGGAGTATCGATAAAACAGATAATTGGAAGTGAAAAATGTTCAGCTAATTTCATAATCCGTATGGCTTTGCGGTAACCCTCGGGGTGAGCGCTTCCGAAGCTCCGCATTAAATTCTCTTTTGTATCTCTTCCTTTCTGATGCCCCATGACACAAACATTCCAGCTTCTAAATTTGGCGAGGCCGGCGACAATTGCCTTGTCATCCGCAAAGTGCCGATCACCATGGAGCTCGACAAATCCTTCCATCAAATGATGGATATAATCGAGCGTATAAGGCCTTAGAGGATGGCGAGCTACTTGAACCCGCTGCCAGGGTGTCAAATGTTCAAATACTTTACGCATTTCCTTTTCTAATTTTTTCTCAGCGCTCTTGATTTCTTCGGAAAGATCAATTCCTGACTCACCACGAGTACGCATCTCGAGGATGGTTTTTTCAAGCTCTACAATGGGCCGCTCGAAAGGAAGGCAGGCACTAAAAATATCCTTGTCACTGACCACTTTTTTCTTCTTCATGATCACTCCGTTACGGTGACTTTCGTATTTAAAGGAACAATGGTGTACAGTTCTTCCACATCACGATTCAACATTCGAAGGCAACCGTCGCTCGCATGCGTTCCAATCGTTTCAGGAAGCGTCGTCCCATGAATTCCATAACTTTTCAAAGAAAATCCGAGCCAGCGCGTTCCTAAAATATTTTCTGAACTTCCTGGCGGTGCAATCACTCCTGCCTTATACCATGTGGGGTTTTCTAATTTCGTCACAATGGTAAAATCGCCGAGCGGAGTCTCATGGCCTTCTTTGCCTGTCGCAACCAGATAGGTTTTCAATACTTTTCCGTCAGACCATAAGGTCAACTTATTATCTGATACCTCTATTGTAATTGAATAAACCGCTTTCGAAATCTTAAGCTTCATTCCAGAATGGATAACATTGCTTTTAAGATGATTGCTCTTTTTGATTAAGTCGATAGTCGTATTATATTTTTTCGCAATCTTATAAAGAGAATCTCCTGATTCAACCATATATGCAAAACTGTCAGGAGTAAGCGCTGGAGAAAAAAGGGAACTGATACTTAACTTCTCCGTATTCGGGGGAGTTTCGGCAAAACTTTGCTGAAGGATCAACCACGAGGAACAAACGATCAGAAAAGATACATGAATATACCTAAGAACAAACGAAAATTTTACCATGTGTAGATGAGAATCGAAATCACGACTCCAAGAAGAGCTCCTACCAGAACCTCAACGGGAGTATGTCCTAAAAATTCGCGGAGATATTGTTCGGAAAATTTCCCTTCTGCATAAATTTCATCGATCATGCGATTCATGATAACCGCCTGCCGCCCGACCGAACGCCGAACGCTTGCCGCGTCAAACATGGTAATCAATGCAAATACGAGCGCAAAAAGAAACATAGCAGAATCGAAACCGCTAGACAGCCCTACGACCGTAGCGACTGCTGCTGTGCCCGATGAGTGAGAACTGGGCATTCCCCCTGTATCGACAAGCCACCTCGCATTGAAACGCTTCCTTTGGAGAACATTTCGCACTACCTTGATGGATTGGGCTATCATCCAGGCAGCGCTTACCGCCAAGTAGGCCCGCCAAACTGGAAAATCGACATTCATATCCGATCGCGCCTTCCTTGAAAGATATTGTTGACAGTTCATAAAATTTGATTTAAAGTTATAATTAGATTTTCTTTAAATCAAAATATGTATGTATGAGCTGTGGAGGTATTATAGCCACCGCTCTCAAAAAGGCAAGCGCGTTTCCCTCCCGCAACGCCTGCTCATAATCTCGGGGTAACTCCACAAGTTAAATGTTATCAAAGACTTATAGCGCTACCTGTTTCGGTATTGACGCCCATCTCATGGAAATAGAAGTGGATGTCGCCAATGGTCTGCCCCAAGTCGCTATCGTAGGCCTTCCAGATCAAGCAGTTAAAGAAAGCAAGGAACGGGTGCGATCCGCGCTCAAGAATAGCGGTTTTTCGCTTGCCCCAAAAAAAATCACGGTGAACCTTGCACCCGCAGACATTAAAAAAGAAGGGCCTGCTTTCGATCTTCCGATCGCACTCGGAATTTTAGCGGCAAGCGGCTACCTGAAACAAGAAAATCTCAGGGAATTTCTGTTTGTCGGTGAACTTGCTTTAGACGGAAGTCTGCGGGAAATTAAGGGCGCATTGCCTATTGCTAATTTAGCGCGCCGCAAAAACTTATCCCTCATCCTTCCCGAAAACAACGCGAAAGAAGCGGGCCTGGTAGAAGATATTTCGGCTTTCTCTGCCAGTTCGCTAAAAGAAGTCATTGGCTGGATCAATGGCGAAACCATACTCAAAAAAGTCACCTCAACATGGGACCATCTTGAACCGAACGAAATTCAAAAAGAAGAATGCGACTTTTCTGAAGTAAAGGGCCAGTTTCATGCGAAACGCGCCGCAGAAATTGCAGCAAGCGGAGGGCATAACCTCCTTCTGATCGGCCCCCCAGGTGCAGGAAAGACGATGATTGCCAAGCGACTTCCAACGATTCTTCCAGAACTCGCACGAAACGAATATTTAGAAATTGCAAAAATCTATAGTGTGGCGGGACTTCTTTCCAATGGCGCGCCGCATGCTCTGAGACGCCCCTTCCGCGCACCGCATCACACGACTTCTCCCATTGGTCTGGTAGGAGGCGGAAGCATTCCGAGGCCTGGCGAAATTACACTGGCTCATCGAGGCGTTCTGTTTTTAGATGAGTTTCCAGAATTCAGGCGGGATGCGATCGAGGCCCTGCGAGGGCCGATTGAGGAAGGCTGGATCTTAATTTCACGGGCCAAAATGAATTTTATCTTCCCCGCTCAATTTCTCACCGTTTGTGCTATGAATCCATGTCCCTGCGGCTATTTGACGAGCCCGACCCGGGCCTGCTGCTGCACCATGAGTCAAATCCAGAAATACCATCATAAAATCTCTGGCCCAATTCTCGACCGAATTGACCTTCACGTGGAAATCCCTGCGATCCAATATAAAGAATTGGCAAGTCATCTTGCGGAAGAAAGTTCGGAAGAAATCAGAAAGCGAGTGATTGAGGCACGTCAGATTCAACTCGAACGATTTTCAGGACGGCACGAAAAAACAAACACCCTGATGAGCCCTAGAGAAATCCGTAAGTACTGCACTCCCAATGAGGCCGGAAAGAAACTCTTGGAACAAGCGATGAAAGAGCTTGAACTCTCAGCGCGTGGCTATCACAAAATTCTCAAAATTTCACGAACGATTGCCGATCTCGCAAAATCCGAGACCCTCCGGGAAGAACATATCGCTGAGGCAATTCAATACCGTACGCTCGACCGCAACTGGTTTGGGTGAATTATTTCAAATCCAGTTTACGTGGAAGGCCCATCGACGGATTTAGAAGTTCGTTCATATCCAAAATCATTCCCTCGCGGGAATAAGCGGCGGTATCAATAATTTTCGTATCCATTCGAATCGCATCCTCAGGACACGCTTCCACACAAAACCCGCAGTAAACGCACTTCCCCAAATCAATGACAAAGCTTTTTGGACGCTTTTCGATATTGGGATCAGGATGTTCTTCCGCCACAATATAAATGCAGCGGGCCGGACAAACCGTCTCGCACATCATACAGGCTACGCAACGGGGAGATCCATCTTCACGCTTGGTCAACCGGTGGCGTGTCCTCAATCGAGCGGGCAATTTCCAGGTTTCTTCTGGATATTGAATGGTGACCATAGCCGCAAATTTTCTGAACAGCCCAACCGAATGAAAAATATGGAGCGTTAAGTTCTTGAAGAAATGCCTAGACGTTAGAAGAACTCCGCGAAATACTTCGGGAAAATAAATGCGCTCCCAAAAATTAAGTTTTGGTCTATGAACTATTTTGGTTTTAATCACTTAAACACCTTTCGCACGTCATTGCGAGCCAGAGTACCAAATGTTGCCGCAGATATTGGCGACTGTTTATATTCTGTCCCCATTTTCATTCTTACTTTTTGAAAGTGGTGGGGGATCATCCCACTACCCAGGCT
>JACOVU010000142.1 GCA_016177155.1 Candidatus Omnitrophota bacterium
AGATCCAGTGGTTGGAGAGGTGATCGAAAATAAGCGCCTGACCCCTGGACATTATTCCGCCGATAACGATGTCCGCCATATGGTCATTCGTCCTCGGAAGTTGCTCCCCTATGTTCCTGGCCAAAGTGTAGGTATTCTAGTCCCCGGGCTAGATCCGATAAGCAAAAAGCCGCACAAGCCACGCCTCTATTCCGTTGCTTCTGAACGGACGGGTGATTTGGGTGATGGCGAGACGCTTTCCATTTGTGTCGTGCGGCATTTTTGGAAGAATCCAACGACGGGAGAAGTAAACATTCCAGGACTCGTGAGTAATTACCTCTGTGATTTTCAAGAAGGGGAAACCTTACGCCTCACAGGCCCAGTGGGCCGACATTTTCTGGTCCCTGAAGATTTTAAATCCAGGGATTTTATTTTCGCCGCAACAGGAACGGGAATTGCGCCATACCGAGGGATGCTCAAGGAAATGTTTGATCAAGGGTATTCGGGTGAGGTTTCTCTTTATTTCGGAGTGCAATATCATGACGTCGTTCTTTATGACGATGAATTTAGAAATTACGAAAAAAAAGGAAGTTTTCGTTACGTAACTGCAATCAGTCGCGAAGAGAAAAACCAAATTCCAAATGTCGTTCCTACCCGTGAGAACCGAATGTATGTTCAGGTGAAGATGTATCAAGACCGCGAGTATCTCAAAAAGATTCTCGCCAAACCAGACAGTATGGTTTACATTTGCGGCCTCAAAGGAATGGAGGCAGGTATTTTCCCGGTGTTGGAGAAGATCGGTCAAGAGTTGGGGGTTAGCGATTCTTTTGTTGCGAAACTCAAGGCCGAGCGGCGGTTAAAGGTGGAAGTGTATTAATAATCGTAGGGGCGACCCGCCGGGTCGCCCGTACACACATGAATCATATATCCAAAGGATTTGAAACATTCGAACATACTGCCGATATTGGAATTCGTGCGTGGGGATCGGAATTCACAGAAGTTTTTGAGGAGGCTGCGAAAGCACTTTTTAGCGTCATTGCTGAATTAAATTCCGTCTCACCCAAAGAAAAGTTTCAAATCCGTCTTGAAGCTCCTTCGGGAGAGGAACTTTTCCTCAAATGGCTCAAAGAGCTTCTTTTCATTTTTGATTCTAAGCACATGGTCCTTTCCGAATTTAAAATTTTGGAGTTAACACCAGAAAAGTTGTCCGCAGAAGTTTCAGGAGAGCAGATTGACTCTAAGAAACACAAGCTAGGTTATGAAGTGAAGGCAATTACCCACCACCAATTTAAGCTCGTCCGAGAAAAAACTCGTTACCTTGCAGAAGTAATCCTCGACATATAATTGCCGATAATAATCCCACCACCTGCTCTCTCCGCCGAAGGCGGGCCTTCCAAAGGAAGGAAGCCCTTCGGGCTAAGAGCAGGTGGTGGGATAAAAAGGCCATTGTCAAAATGAATACTCACCTCTAAAATGGAGAACTTTTGGAGGCTTCATGAAGGTTGGAATTCCCAAAGAAACCCAGGAACACGAAAGACGCGTTGCGGCCACGCCAGAGACGGTCAAAAAATTTATTGGAGCCGGATTTTCGGTTGCGGTTCAAAGTAGTGCCGGAGAGTATGCGCACATTTCGGATGCCGAGTTTCAAACTTCAGGAGCGGAAATCGTCACGAGTGCCCAAGCACTTTTCGGAGTATCTGATATCATCCTTAAAGTGCAACGTCCTTCCAATTTAGAAATTGCTTTGATGAAAGAAGGTGCAACGCTCATTTCTTTCCTCTACCCGTTAGTTCAAACGGATACGGTTCTTAAACTTTCAAATCGAAAATTAACCGCTTTTGCCATAGATTTAATTCCGAGAATCGCCCGCGCTCAAAAGATGGATGCGCTTTCATCACAAAGCAATGTGGCAGGCTACAAGGCCGTTTTAATGGCGGCAGATGCTTTGGGAAAATTCATGCCACTTTTGATGACGGCCGCAGGAACCATTTCTCCGGCAAAAGTTCTTGTGATTGGTGCGGGTGTTGCAGGCCTTCAAGCCATTGCGACCGCACGAAGATTAGGCGCTGTGGTAGAAGCTTTTGATACGCGCCCCGTCGTAAAAGAGCAAGTCGAAAGTTTGGGAGCGCGTTTTATCGAAATTCCATTAGCCGATAAAAACACAGAAGATCCATCTGGTTACGCCAAGGAGCTTTCCAAGGAATCGCATGAGGTGGAGCTTCGGGTGATTGGGGAGCATGTGAAAGTTTCTGACATTGTGATTACCACCGCGCTCATCCCCGGTAAGCGCGCCCCGCTTTTGATTACGGAAGAAATGGTTCAGCACATGAAAAAAGGATCCGTGATTGTTGATCTGGCCGCGGAAGCAGGCGGAAATTGTGCTTTAACAAAACCTGGAGAAGAAGTAATTCAATTAGGGGTGAAAATCATCGGCCGCTTCAATGTGCCGAGCCTCCTGGCCGGCGAATCAAGCCGGCTTTACGCGCGAAATATAATGCATTTGGTGCTCGAAATTTCAAAAGGGGGCAAGCTTGAATTGAAGCGCGAAGATGAAGTGGTTCAAGGGACACTTATTCTTTCGAATGGGGAAATCGTTCATCCTCAAGTCAAGGGAGCGCTCGGCAAAGCGGAGGTAAAATAATCATGGAACATATCATGGCTTCATTTTTTATTTTCATTCTCGCGGTTTTCGTTGGTTTTGAAGTTATTTCAAAAGTACCACCGATACTCCATACACCCCTTATGTCAGGCTCCAATGCGATTTCGGGCATTACCATCATTGGGGCTCTGATCTGTGCCGGTCCTAAGAACTTTGAACTCACGACCGCGCTGGGACTCGTTGCCGTGATCTTTGCCATGATCAATGTGGTAGGTGGGTTTGCTGTGACAGATCGCATGTTGTGTATGTTCAAACGGAAAAAGGGCGAGAAGTCATCATGATCCCAACCACCTCCTTGAAAAGAACGTGCTGGTTAAATATGAACAAGCGCGTTCTTTTATTCCTTATGGAATTTCGCCATTTTCAATGGCGAAACAAAGAGGTGGTGGGATGAAGTTTTTCCTAATCGAAAGTTGTTACATTATTTCAGCCTCGCTTTTTATTTTTGGCCTTAAACTGATGAATCGTGTGAAGATGGCACGGCTTGGCGATTTTCTGGCCGCGATCGGGATGCTCATTGCAATTGTGATTACTTTAATTCTTCCCAACGTCATCAATTATAAGTGGATTTTCATTGCAGTATTAATCGGATCTATCATTGGTATTGTTTGGGCTCGCGTTGTCCCCATGACCGCGATGCCCCAGATGGTAGGAATGTTTAATGGATTCGGAGGTCTTGCTTCAGCGCTTGTTTCCTGTTCCGAGTATTTACGGGCTGGAGAATCCATGACGACTTTTACATTGACCATTGTGATGCTCGGAACTTTTGTCGGAGCGGTTACGTTTACGGGCAGCACCTTGGCTTATGGAAAACTGGAGGGGTTTGTCGAACAGCGTCCGGTCGTTTATCCGCTTCAGAAAACAATTAATTTATTACTATCGCTCGCAAGTTTGGGTTGCGGCGTTGTTGTTATCTTGAATCCGAATGAAATCATTTCTTATTGGGTTGTGATGGCGCTCAGTTCCATTTTGGGCGTTTTACTCGTCCTTCCAATTGGAGGCGCAGATATGCCTGTTGTGATTTCGCTTCTTAATTCTTATTCAGGGATTGCCGGGATGCTCACGGGGTTTGTTCTCATGAACGACGGGCTTATTGTGGCGGGTACTCTCGTAGGCGCTTCTGGAATTATTTTAACCAAGATTATGTGCAAGGCGATGAATCGGTCACTCGCCAATGTGATGTTCGGAACCTTTGGAAAAATTGATGAGGCTCAGGCGAAAGGTCAAAGCAAAGAATATGTCGGGGTGAAAAGTTGCACGGCCGAAGAAGTAGCCATCATTCTGGAAAATGCCACTCAAGTGATTATCGTGCCGGGATATGGTCTTGCCGCATCGCACGCACAGCACGCCATTGGCGAATTGGCAAAAATTCTTGAAGACCGGGGAACGAAGGTTAAATATGCCATTCATCCAGTGGCCGGAAGAATGCCGGGACATATGAATATCCTCCTTGCCGAAGCGAGCGTTCCCTATGATCGGCTTTATGAAATGGATGTGATTAATCCTGAATTCGAACAGACGGACGTTGCCTTGGTAATTGGGGCCAATGATGTGACAAATCCTTCCGCCCGAAACCAGCCGGGAAGCCCCATTTATGGAATGCCGATCTTAAATGTGGATAAAGCAAAGAGCATTGTTGTTATTAAGCGGAGCTTGAGCCCGGGATTTGCCGGAATTAAAAATCCTCTCTTCGAAAACGAGAAAACCGTCATGTTCTTTGACGACGGAAGAGCGGCTGTAGAACAGATTACCAAAGAAGTTAAAAATCTCTAAAATTTCCCCTTCTCGCATTCAGACGAAATCAGTCGTATAATCCCACCACCTATCTATGCGCTTTCAGCGTATTGCCCTTGCGGTCAAAAGAAAATGGGGACAGATTATAATCTGTCCCCATTTTCAAGATTGCTTCGTCCGGTTCATCCGTTGACCGTCCTCGCAATGACGTGCTTTTTTTGCTTTACCTTTCTTCCCCTTATATTTGCAGAGGAAATTCCAATCCGGATTGATGGTCGAGTGATTCGGGTCGATGAGGCCAAGCACTTGCTCGTGGTTGATTTTGAGCACCCCGCTACCGGCGAGAAGATAAAAAAGGAATTCATCGTCAGCGAAAGTGCAGGTTTTAAAGATTTCAAGAAGCTTGGCGATCTCAAGCCAGGCGATTTGGTGAGCCTTGATTATCTCGATTACAAACCTCTACCAAAAGCCATCTACATTATCCACATTCCTTTGAGTAAGGTATACTTTACTCATCAGGAAGTCGCGCAGGCCTTAGTGAAAGTGAAGTCGAAAACATGAACAGTACTATAAAAGCAGTGTTTTTTGACGCAGGCGGGACTCTCTTCAGACCTTATCCTTCGGTCGGAGAGATTTACGCAAGAGCTGCATCTAGGTACGGCGGTGTTTACAAGGCTGAAGAGTTAGAGCAAGAATTTCATGCTGTTTGGAAGAAAAGAGGCGGTCTTTCTTCCCTGGGCACGGAAACAAATGAGGAGAAAGAACATGCTTGGTGGTATACGCTCGTCAGTGAAGTGTTTGAGCCTTACGGAAAAGTTGAGCGCTTCGATGATTTTTTCAGGGAACTCCACCGTTCGTTTGAAGAAAAACATTTGTGGGAAGTTTATCCTGATGTAGGGGCGAATGGCCATTCGCCTCTCCTGACCGAGCTTCGAAACAAAGGGTTGATTTTGGGAATTGTCTCCAATTGGGATTTAAGGCTTCCGAAGGTCGTTCGGAATTTGGGCCTTGATTCCTATTTTGATTTTCTAATGACCTCAAGCATGTGTGGGGCAACGAAACCTTCCAATAAAATTTTTAGGGAAGCGTTGAACAAGGCAGGAACACGCCCAGAAGAAGTCATCCATGTGGGCGATACGTACGAAGAAGATTTCGTCGGTGCGAAGGGAGTTGGAATTAAACCGTTTTTGCTGGACCGCGCTGGAAAGGGAAACACCGTTCCCGAAGAATTTCGGATTTCATCCCTCAGAGAATTACTGGATAAAATAAATATGTCATGACAGTTATTTTACTCAACGATGTTTTCGCCACCGCCCTGATTTTAATGAATCGCTGTAGGAGATCAGGACTGCGGGTTACTCAACGATATTCTCTCCGCCGTCTACCTTAATTGTATTGCCCGTCATCCACTGAGTATTTCCATTTGATAACGTGACAATGGCTTTAGCAACATCTTGAGGAGTTGTGCAGCGGCCGCTCGGATTTTTCTTGGCAGCCGTTTCAATCATATAGTTGTTACCAGGGATCTTTCGAAGGGCTGGTGTATCCGTCACTCCGGCAAGAATTGCATTTGCCGTGATTCCAAGCGGAGCGAGCTCAAGGGCGAGTTGCCTCATGTGGGATTCAAGCGAAGCCTTGGCGGCCGAAACCGCGCCGTAAGATTTCCATACGCGTGAGCTTCCAGCGCTGGTCATGGCGTAAATTCTGCTTCCTTGGCCGACTAATTTCTTTCGAACCAAACGTTGCACCCAGTACACAAGGCTGTGGCCCATGACGTCTACTGTCATATCCATCTGGGCTTTTGTGATGGCATCGTTTGGGTTGTCTGCGATAAATGGTTTAAGTGTGCCAAAGGCCAGGGAATGTAAGATGACTTTAATCTGCGAGCCAGGGTGCTCCGAAAATTTTTTTTCAATTTCAGCTGTAACCTCATCCATTTTAGCTTCGTCAGCAGCATTTGCATTAAAGAAAACCGCTTCGCGGCCTAGTTTTTTGATATCCCCTATAATGCGATCTACATTGGCAAGAGTTGTTTTCCGGTCCAGATGAATACCGAAAATATTCACTCCCGAACGCGCCAGTTCGAGCGACACCGCCTCGCCAAATCCACTGGATGCTCCTAAAATTAAAGCCCAATCTTTTGATTCCGCCATTACCCGCTCCTTCATTTGAAGGGATTATGATAATGAAAGGTGTTTGAAACTGCAACACAATTTATACTTAACACTTGACACCTAACACCTTATGTTTTAACTTCCTTGTTTATGTCACGCAATTATCTCGTACTCGATTTGGAGACTCAAAAAACATTTGATCAAGTCGGACGAAACAACCTTCATAAGTTAAAAGTTTCGGTGGTTGGAATTTATGATTACCTCACCAACGAATACCGTATTTATGAAGAATCTGAAATCCATACCTTGGAGGAGAGGCTAAGATCGAGCGAACTCCTAATTGGATTTAACATCCGACGCTTTGATCTTCCTGTTTTAGCCCCCTATCTTTTCTCCTCGACCGAAAGTTTTGCCGTTCTGGATTTGATGGAAGAAATTGAAAAAGTTCGTGGACACCGGGTGGGCCTTCACAGCGTGGCTCAAGCCACTTTGGGAATCGCCAAAACTGGAGAAGGTTGGAATGCAGTGAATCTCTATGGACAAGGCAGGATGGAAGAGCTTAAAAAATATTGTCTCAATGACGTTCGCCTCACGAAAGAGATTTATGATTATGGCGTGCGCGAAAACCGCGTTTACTTCATTTCTAACCGAGATTGGAAAAAATATGAAATTCCGATTGCCTGGAATGAAATCGGCGCTGCAAAAAAAGAGACTTCTTTCCCTACCAGCTTGTTTTAGGGTGGTAGGATGATCCCACCACCTGCTTGCCTCGCCGTTGTAAATGGCGAGATTTCTCTCCGAAAAATAAAAGAACGTGCTTATTCCTTTTCATTAAAGCACGTTCTTTCCAAGCAGGTGGTGGGATGAATAAACCCTGTCTTTTGGCTTATGTGTCCGATCTTTATTTTCAATCCAGAATCGAAGCGATTGCCGAAGCGAAAAAGCTCGATTTTTACTTTGCCACCCAAGGTGAGCCACTCTCCGAATTAGTTAAAAATTTTTCCGCATTTATGTTGGTAGTCGATTTAACGGAGCTAAATCCAGATTGGATTTTTCGCCATTTAAGTGAAGTTTTACATCGGGATAACACCTTTCCGATCGTGGGGTTTGTTTCGCATGTTCAAGAAGCAGTTCGGGAACGGGCAGAGAAATACGGATGCTATCGCGTTTATACGAAATCAGAGCTGCTCAAAAAGCTTCCCGATACCATTGAAACCGTTTTAAGAAAGATGAACTAGTGCTTCGACGCAATTGAAATTGCCAGCCAGCAATTTCAATTTTGCTCAGCACGAGTGGTGAGCGAATCACCGAAATCAAAGGAGTCGAACCACTAGCAATGCAAACAGAAAATCAGATTGCATTTAAAGAATGGGCGAGCATTGTGAATGCTCTTGCTTCCGGGGATCAAATTTTGATCCTCCGCAAAGGCGGTATCCGAGAAGATGGCGGTGATTTTCGTGTAGAACATGATGAATTTTTCCTTTTTCCCACGTATGAACACCAGAATCGGATGGATTTAAAACCTGAAGCATATCAGCATTTGAATTTTGCGATTAAAACCAAACCCACTTCAGATTCGCTGCCTATTCAGTATTACGTCCAGGCGGTCAAGGTGATTCAAATCACCGAAGAAGCTCAGCTTGAGGATTTAAAACCCTTTCATGTGTGGTCGGATGGGGCGGTGAATAAGCGTTTTCATTATGGGCGCGAGAAAGGTCTTTTTGTGATTGCCTGCCGAGTATTTAAACTTCCGAAACCTCACGTCATTCAAGTCACCCCCAAATATGCAGGCTGTAAGTCTTGGGTGAGTTTCAGTGAGAAATTGATCACCCAAGGAAGCACACCTGTTCTTCCTGAAGCCGATTTTAAAAATCAGTTAGACGCCCTTAATTCCACGTTAGTTAAATGAGGGGTCGGGGAGTTTTTCCCGACCCACTCACTCTGAGCGAAGCACCGATTAGGTGCGGAGTCGAAGAGTTTCCTTAAGGTAATCCTTCGACTCGCTTCGCTCGCTCAGGATGAGGCACCGGTACAGCTAAAATAACTCAACGATGCCTCAGTTAAATCATAAGTCATTTATTCAAAACAGGTTACGTAGTGTAAATTTAATCTGGACAAATTTAGTCTGGTTTTGGTATACTTTATAGTGATGGTTCTCTAGTTACAAAGGGCGTATTTTGAGAACCATCCCTGAGAGCTTTCTGGAAAAGGAGTAGCGTATGCGGTTTACCACTAAAACTGAATATGGGCTCGTTTGCTTGATCTATATGGCACGTAAGAGTCCTGGCCAAAGTGTCACGATCAAGGAGATTGTAAAGACCGAGCGTTTTTCGGCAACCTATATTGAGAAAATTCTCCAAAAACTTCGTACAGCGAACATTGTCATCTCCCATCAAGGCAAGCAAGGTGGGTATGCACTGGCCAAGGCCTCATCTGAAATTACGCTTAAAGAAATTATTGAGGCGCTTGAGGGCGGATCTACTTTTGATGTGAGCTTGAATACATTCGGCGTTTTTTGTGCGCCTCAAATTCGGGACAGAATCGTCTGCACCCATTTTTCGATGTGCGGTTTAAGGCCTGTTTGGCATAAGACGAAAGAACTTTTGGATCATTTTTACGGTTCTATTACTTTAGAAACGATTGCGAAAGAAGAGCCCGAGGTGAAAAACCTCGTGACCGTGAATTAAGGAGCAGAACATGGTCAATCAAGCAAAGGCGTTAATTGATCGCGAGTACAAATGGGGTTTCGTTACGAATGTTGAAGCAGATGCCGCTCCAAAAGGCTTGAGCGAGGAGATTATTCGCTTCATTTCGAAAAAGAAAAATGAGCCTGCCTTCATGCTTGAGTGGCGGCTGAACGCCTACAGGCGCTGGATCAAAATGGAGCCACCGACTTGGCAACATGTGTATTATCCGCCCATTGATTATCAGGGCATCATTTATTATTCCGCACCAAAGTTGAAGAAAGACCGACCCAAAAGTCTGGGTGAAGTGGACCAGGAAATTTTGGAGACCTACGAAAAACTTGGAATTCCGCTCGAAGAACAAAAACGGCTTGTCGGGGTCGCGGTTGATGCCGTGTTTGATAGCGTTTCAGTGGCAACCACTTTTAAGGAAAAGCTTGCGGAGCGAGGAATTATTTTTTGCTCGTTTTCCGAAGCGGTTCAAAATCATCCGGATCTCGTCCAGAAGTATTTAGGTTCAGTTGTGCCATATGCGGATAATTTTTATGCTACACTCAATTCCGCGGTCTTCAGCGACGGTTCTTTTTGTTACATTCCAAAAGGTGTGCGTTGTCCCATGGAACTTTCCACTTATTTCCGCATCAACGCCGCGGACACAGGACAATTCGAACGGACTTTGATTGTTGCGGAAGAAGGTAGTTACGTCAGTTATCTCGAGGGCTGCACCGCGCCGATCCGCGATGTCAATCAATTGCACGCCGCCGTCGTAGAACTTGTTGCGCTGGAAGGTGCGACCATTAAGTATTCTACGGTTCAAAATTGGTATCCAGGGGACAAAAACGGAAAAGGCGGAATTTATAACTTTGTCACAAAACGAGGAAAGTGTGCCGGAGCAAATTCGAAGATTTCGTGGACTCAAGTAGAAACAGGTTCAGCCATTACGTGGAAATATCCGAGTGTGATCCTTCAGGGAGATCATTCGATCGGTGAGTTTTATTCCGTTGCGCTTACGAACAATCACCAACAGGCGGATACAGGTACGAAAATGATTCATATTGGGAAGAATACGCGAAGCACCATTATTTCGAAAGGGATCGCCGCGCGTTTTGGAAGTAACACGTACCGTGGTCTTGTGAAGGTGATGCCTAAAGCGGAAAACGCACGGAATTACACCCAGTGCGATTCGCTTCTGATGGGAGATAAATGTGCTGCTAACACCTTTCCTTATATCGAAGTTTTGAATCGGAGCGCTAAGGTGGAACACGAAGCTTCCACTTCCAAGATTAGCGAAGACCAACTTTTTTATTTGAGACAGCGCGGGATTTCGCCTGAAAATGCAGTCTCAATCATCATTAATGGTTTTTGTAAGGAAGTGTTCAAAAATTTACCTATGGAATTTGCAGTGGAGGCATCAAAACTTTTAGGCGTAAGCTTGGAAGGTGCTGTGGGATAAAGGAGTGGAAGATGAATTTGATGTTAGAGATTAAAAATTTACACGTGAGCATCGAAGGAAAACAAATTCTTAAGGGGATCGATCTTAAGATAAGTGCAGGCGAAGTTCATGCCATTATGGGTCCGAATGGTTCTGGCAAAAGCACGCTCACCCAAGTGCTTGCAGGCAATGAAAAATATGAAGTGACCAAAGGAGAAGTGATCTATCAAGGAAAGAACCTACTTGAACTGAGCCCTGAAGTGCGCGCTCGGGAAGGGGTTTTTCTTGCGTTTCAATATCCCGTTGAGATTCCTGGTGTCAGCAACGCCTATTTTTTGAAAGCCGCACTCAATGAAATTCGTTCAGCTAAAGGGCTTGAAGAAATGGACGCCGTTGAATTTCTCGAGCTTCTCAAAGAGAAAATGAAATTGGTAGAAATGGATTCAAGTTTTACCAATCGTCCGGTGAATGAAGGCTTCTCGGGCGGCGAAAAAAAACGAAATGAAATCCTTCAAATGGCAGTGTTAGAACCAACACTTGGGGTTCTGGATGAAACAGACTCGGGCCTTGATATTGACGCCTTGAAAATTGTGGCTCAGGGGGTCAATCGTCTGAGGCGTAAAGACCGAAGTTTTCTCGTGGTTACGCATTATCAAAGGTTGTTGAATTACATCATTCCCGATTTTGTACACGTTTTGGTAGGCGGCCGCATGGTTCGTTCAGGCGGGAAAGATTTGGCCTTTCAGCTTGAGGAAAAAGGCTACGATTGGGTAAAGGTTGAACCCGAAGTTAGCGAAGAACATGTGAAGTAAGAGGAGTTTTTATTATGGTGCATGCTCGTGTTCCTGGAACTAAAGGGTTAGAAAACTATCTGGCGATCTTTGGATCGAGAGAGAAGAAGCTTCTCCAGGCAGAACCCTCTTGGCTCACTCATCTTCGGAAGACCGCGATTGAGCGTTTTTCCAACCTAGGATTTCCCACGGCGCAGAATGAGTATTGGAAATACACCAATGTAGCGCCGATCGCGGAAACTCGTTTTGATTTTGTACCGAATCAAACACTTCCAGAAATTTCGATTCAGCAACTCGAGACCTTTATGTTCGGTCATCCCGAGTGGCCGAGGCTCGTTTTTGTCAATGGGAAGTACCTCGAATCGCTTTCTTCTCAAACAAGCCAAACGGATCATTTGCGCATTTCAAATCTAAGATCGGTGCTCGGTTCAGGTTCGAAAGTGTTTGAATCTTACCTCGCCCGAATCGCCTCTTTTGAAGAAAATTCCTTTGCCGCCCTCAATACCGCCTTAATGGATGACGGTGCGTTTATCTACATTCCCGAAGGCAAAGTGCTGGATAAACCCATCCATCTCATGTTTGTTTCGTTGACGCAAAACGGAGCACTCACGTCACAACCCAGAACTTTAATCGTTGCAGGGAAGAATAGCAAGGTGCGCGTGATTGAAAGCTATGCTTCTCTGTGCGGAGGAAGCTACTTCACGAACGCCGTCACCGAAGTTTTCGTTGGCGAGAACGCTTCAGTTGAGCATTACAAACTCCAGCGCGAAAGCGAGCGCGCCTTCCACATCGGGACGACCGAAGCGTATCAGAGCACGGGATCAAAATTGGCTTCGTTTTCGATTGATTTGGGAGGAAAGCTCGTTCGGAATAATTTGACCGTGGGTCTTCATGAGGAAGGAAGTGAGTGCGAGCTAAACGGCCTCTATTATGTTTCGGGTGAGGAACACGTGGACAACACTACGTTTATTGACCATCCCAAGCCTTGCGGAGTGAGCAGGCAGCTTTATAAAGGTCTCATTTCTGGGAAAGGAAGAGCGGTGTTTTTTGGAAAAGTCTATGTTCACAAAAATGCGCATCATACCGATGCTGCTCAGACGAATAAAAATCTGCTGCTTTCCGAAGGGGCAACGGTCGATACGAGACCGCAACTTGAAATTTTAAACGATGATGTGAAATGTACGCACGGAGCAGCCGTTGGACAACTCGATGAAGAGATGATTTTTTATCTGAAGACGCGCGGAATTGGCGACCGAGAAGCCGAGAGACTTCTTTCCTATGGATTTGCGAGAGAGGTGATCGAACGGGTGAGGATTGAAGCGGTTCGGACCGAGCTCGACCGCTTGCTTTTGGCAAGACTTCAAGACTGTGCCTATTTCGCTTGGCGAGATCGGATGAAAAAATGACAAAACGTGGCGCGGTATTAGAGAATCGGAAAAAGTTGGACGCCTCTTTTCAAGTAGAACGTTACCGCAGGGATTTCCCGATCCTTTCTCAAAAGGTGTATGGAAAACCGCTTGCGTATCTGGACAATGCCGCCACCACTCAAAAACCGAAAAGTGTCATCGACATGCTCAATCGTTATTATTCGTTTGAAAACGCAAACATTCATCGGGGGATTCATTATTTAAGCCAACAAGCAACAGATGCCTATGATGAAGCGCGCCAGACCATTCAAAAGTTTTTGAATGCACGTGAAGCACGCGAAATCATTTTCGTCCGCGGGACGACCGAAGGAATCAACCTCGTGGCGCAAAGCTACGGCCACACGTTTCTTAAATCAGGGGATGAGATTTTAATTACTGCCATGGAGCATCATTCCAACATCGTTCCTTGGCAGATTCTTTCGGATCAAATTGGTGCAAAGCTCCGCGTGGCCCCTATCAATGACAACGGTGAATTGATCCTAGAAGAGTTTGAAAAATTGGTGAACGAGCGCACCAAGTTTGTTGCCGTGACTCACATTTCGAATGCCTTGGGAACGATGAATCCAGTCAAACGTTTGGTTCAGATGGCGCACCAATTGAACATTCCAGTACTCGTCGACGGCGCTCAAGCCGTCCCCCATACGGTTGTTGACATTCAAGACTTAGGTTGTGATTTCTTTGTCTTCTCGGGCCATAAAATTTTTGGGCCGACCGGGATCGGCATTCTTTATGGAAAAGCGGAACTCCTCGAGAAGATGCCTCCCTATCAAGGAGGAGGCGATATGATCAGCTCGGTCCGTTTTGAAAAAACCACTTATAACAAACTCCCTTTTAAGTTTGAGGCAGGCACGCCTCACATCGCGGGGGTCATAGGGCTCGGTGCAGCCATTGAGTATGTGAATCAGATAGGGCTTAAGAATATTTTTGAGTACGAACAAGAACTCTTGCATTATGCAACAAGCGTCCTTATGAAAATTCCAGGATTAAGAATCATGGGCCAAGCAAGAGAAAAGGCGAGCATCATTTCCTTCGTCTTTGATGACATTCATGCCCATGACATTGGTACGATTCTCGATCAGCAAGGTGTGGCCATTCGCGCAGGACACCATTGTGCGATGCCGCTCATGGAACGTCTCGGCGTTCCTGCTACCGCACGGGCGTCTTTTGCATTTTATAACACCAAGGAAGAAGTTGATCGCCTCGTCCAGGCGATTCATGCGGTTTTGGAGGTGTTCGGATGATCCCAACCACCTCCTTGGAAAGAACGCGCTTTGATAAAAGAATGAGACGCGTTCTTTCATTTCTGGAGAAATTTCCCCTTCGGGGAAACAAGGAGGTGGTGGGATGATTTCCGAAGAACTTCGCGAACTTTATCAAGAGCTGATTTTGGAACACAGCAAAAAGCCTAGGAATTTTCGTGCCTTAGAACCTGCGAGCCACACGGCAGAGGGATTTAATCCGTTGTGCGGAGATAAGATCAAGCTTTATCTTGAAGTGGTAGGAGACGAGATCAAGGATATTGGATTTCAGGGTTCAGGCTGCGCGATTTCGAAGGCCTCAGCTTCGATGATGACTACCTCCGTGAAAGGGAAAACCACGAGTGAGGCGAACACCCTTTTTAACGAATTTCATAAAATGCTTGCGGGTAGCAGTGAACCATATGACGAAGGAAAACTTGGAAAACTTTCTGTGTTTTCAGGTGTGTCTGAATTTCCCGTCCGTGTGAAGTGTGCGACGCTTGCTTGGCATACGCTTCGCGCAGGTCTGGAATCAGACGGAAAAGTCGTTTCTACGGAGTCCTAAATGGCATACGGTGAATTGGTAGAGTTTAATCGATATTGTGAAGCCGTCCAAATTCCTCAGGGAAATCGAACCATGATTCCCAAAGGGAGCAAGGGTCGGATCGTGCAGTCTTTAGGTGGGTCTCACACTCTTTCTATGGACGATGGTTCGATGGTGCGGATTGCAGGTGAAGATCTCGATGCGATCGGGAAAGAGAAGGCGGTACTACCCCCTAAGCTGGAGGAAAAGATCCACGGAGCAGAGTCTCCGCTTGAAGAAAAAGTTTGGAGCGAGCTCAAAACCTGTTATGATCCTGAAATTCCAATCAATATTGTGGATTTAGGCCTCGTTTATGAATGTAAACTCACTCCATCCTCCGAAGGAGGTGGAAGCATGGATGTGAATGTCAAGATGACCCTCACCGCGCCCGGCTGCGGGATGGGAGAAGTACTGAAACGGGATGCCGAACAAAAAATCCAGCGACTTCCTGGAGTCAAGCGCGTTCAGGTGGATCTCGTTTGGGAGCCGGCCTGGGATCAGAGTAAAATGTCAGATGCCGCGAAACTGAAGTTAGGGTTATTATGAAACTTCCGATTTATATGGATTATCAATCAACGACGCCCGTCGATCCGCGCGTTTTGGAAGCCATGCTTCCTTACTACCGCGAAGGATTTGGGAATGCGGCGAGTCGAAACCATGCGTTCGGCCAGCAGGCGCATGAAGCGGTAGAGGAAGCACGTGCCCAAATCGCACGTTTCATAAACGCAAGCGAGCCTAGCGAAGTCATTTTTACGAGCGGAGCAACAGAATCCAACAACCTCGCGCTTAAAGGGATTGCCGAGATGTACCGCGAGCGTGGCAACCATATCGTTACCTCTCAAATTGAACATAAATCCGTGCTCGATTCGTGCAGGTTTTTGGAATCGAAAGGTTTTCATGTTACTTATTTGCCCGTGAATCAAGAGGGTCTCATCCATTTGAAAGACCTTCGGGAAGCCATGACCCAAAAAACAATTCTGGTTTCCGTCATGCATGCAAACAATGAAGTCGGCGTACTCGAACCCATCGAGGAGGTGGGGAAGATTGCCAAGGAACACAATATTTTCTTTCACACGGATGCAGTTCAATCGGTTGGGAAAGTCCCTTTTGATGTCCAAGCGATGGAGGTTGACCTTGCGAGTATTTCAGCCCATAAAATTTATGGACCGAAAGGGATCGGAGTGCTTTACTTGAGGAAGCGAAATCCGCGTGCGCGGCTTGAATCCATCATTCATGGCGGCGGACATGAAGGAGGACTTCGTTCGGGGACGCTCAACGTTCCAGCGATCGTTGGCTTTGGGAAAGCTTGCGAGATTGCGGCGAAGGAAATGAATGCCGAATCTAAAAAGATTTTTGCGTTGCGAGAAAAGCTCAGAAGCGCACTCCTCGAGCGATTGGGGGATATCTATGTCAACGGCAGTTTGGAACAGCGCATCCCAGGAAATTTAAACGTGAGTTTTGCTTTTGTAGAGGGGGAATCGCTTCTCAATGAAATGAGTGAAGAAGTGGCGGTTTCATCAGGCGCAGCATGTTCTTCGGCTGCTCTCGAACCTTCCTACGTTCTGAAAGCGCTTGGTGTCGGCGAAGATCGAGCTCATACATCCATTCGTTTTGGCTTGGGCCGGTTTACGACAGATGAGGAGGTAAATTACACTATTGATCGTGTCGTCAAAGTGGTGAAAAGACTTCGTGCGGAGTCTCCTATTTATCAATCTGAGTCAGGGAGGGAGTTCACATGATTACGGTAACAGACAGTGCAATTCAGGAAGCCAAAAGACTTTTTGAAAAACAAGGCTCGAAACCTAACATTGGTCTTCGCGTCGGAGTTCAGGGCGGAGGTTGTTCCGGGCTTTCTTATAAACTTGTGTTTGATGAAGCGCGTTCAAGCGACCGCATTCAAGAAATGAATGGAGTGAAAGTTCTGGTAGATCCGAAGAGCGATATCTACCTTGAGAACACAACCCTTGATTTTGTGGACGGCCTTGAAGGGCGCGGCTTCAAATTTTACAATCCACAGGCGAAAAAGACCTGCGGTTGCGGCGAATCGTTCTCAGTTTGAAAATGAACCCTTAGTCGCCGCCTTGGGCCAATCTTCTTTTTTCTCCCGCCTGAAACGCACCCTCATTGCTTATGCGTTTCTCACCTTCGCACTCTATACGATTTACTACTACACGTGGGGCAGGCATCTTTATTTGGTGACCGCTTATTGCAACTGTCCGATTTGCGTCAATGTAAAGAAATGGCACGACAGTCAATTCGCGAGCGGTAAGAAAATTTACTGGGGCGGAATTGCAGCTGATCCTAAAATTCCTTTCGGAACACGTGTTGAGGTTGTTCCTCATTGGCCTCAGGACTGGGCTGCCGTTTTTGCTTTACTCAAAAGCAGGCGGAAGTTTCGAGTGGAAGACCGTGGCGGCAAAATTCAGGGCAGACACGTTGACCTCTTCATCCCCGATTCCATGGGTGGGCACAAAGCAGCGCTTCGGTGGGGAAGAAGGAAAATGAGAATTAAGATAAACGGCAAATGGGCTGAATGAGCCCCAAAACTTCCTCTTTCCACTCCTAGAGATGTTAGCTAAAATGAGGTGACGGGGAGTTTTCGACCCCTCAATTAGTTTACAGAGTTCATATTTAAACAATCTTGCGGCCGCATAGACATATATGTATGAGCATTTTTTAGATTCTATTTCCAGACAGCAGTGGCAGCGGATCGGTCTCAGGCGAAGATCAGGAGTGGCAACGCCGTTATTTTCCGTTTATTCGAGAAAAAGCATTGGGATTGGCGAAATCCCGGATTTGAATCTACTGGTGGATTGGTGCGGAATGGCCCGCATGTCGATTCTTCAACTCCTTCCTTTAAATGATGTGGGTTTTGGCTTTACGCCCTATGATGCTCAAAGTAGTTTTGCGCTTGAGCCGATGTATCTTCGCCTTACAGATTTAAAAGAGGTCAGACTGGGTGAGCTTCGAAGCGAATTAGATTCGTTAAGACACACTTTTCCATGTGGTAAGTCTCGCGTCAATTACCGCATTAAGCAAGCCAAACTCGGATTTTTGCACGAGGTATTTCAAAAAAATAACGTTGCTTTGAATCCGCCGCGTCAACTTAAACGTTTTAAAGAGAAGGCAAAATACTGGATTCGGGATTATGCGCTTTTCAAAGTGATTAAAGACGAATTCGGTCAAGCCCCATGGGAAGCATGGCCGAAAGGATTGAAAGAGCGGAATCCAGAGGCGCTCCTCCATTTTGAATCGGAGCACAAAGAGCAAATTTTGTTCTACATTTGGCTCGAGTGGCAGCTTTTTGAACAGTTCTTGGCAGCGCGGAGGCATGCCAGAAAGAAGAAAGTGTTACTCATGGGAGACCTTCCTTTTTTACCGTCCCGTGACAGCGCCGATGTTTGGGCGCACCAGGATTATTTTAAGCTTGAGTTTTCAAGCGGCGCACCGCCCGATGCTTATTTTTTCAAAGGTCAGCGCTGGGGTTCTCCGCCTTGCCATTGGGAACGGATTTCCGCGAATGCCTACGACTATGTTTTGGAACGCCTGCGTTATGCGGAACACTTTTATGACGCCCTCCGGGTTGACCATGTGGTCGGTTTTTTTAGATTGTGGACGATTCCAATGACTGAACCACTTGAAAACGCGGGAATGAATGGGTTTTTTGATCCGCGGGATGAATCCGTATGGGAAGGGCGTGGGAAGGAACTCCTTTCCTTTATGGCAAATCATACCAAGATGCTTATCGTGGCGGAGGATTTGGGGACAGTTCCTGAGTGCTCGTTTCGGACGCTTCAGGAATTTGGCATTCCTGGGATGGACGTTGAGCGTTGGATGCGAGATTCCAGAAGGGGTTACGCATTCCGGTTGCCGGAAGAATATCGGCCCAATGCGATTGCCACCATTTCCACCCACGACATGACTTCCTTTAATGCGTGGTGGGAATATGAGGCGGATACCGTTTATGAACCTCTCTTTGAAAGAAGTTGCAAGGCGAAAGGCATTCCTTTTGAGGAAATTAAAGGCCGCCTTTTCGATTTGAAACGATCTTCTCATGACCGTTTGCGTTGGAAGGAGGAGGTTAGGAGCGTTCAAGTATTAGCTCAGTTGGTGGGGCGGCATGAATCTGAGATTGGCGACTTGATTGATTTGTACCGCTATACGTATCACGAGAAGGAACGATTTTGGAACTTGGTTGGTTTCTCACTGCCCTATCAAGTGATGAGTTCGCCCAAGCTTGCCAAGGCAGCGATCGAAAAGACGGCCGAGGCGGCTTCAATTTTCAACATCCAGCTTTTGCAGGATTGGCTCGCACTGGGGGAGGTGCTCAAAGGAGACTCTTGGAACTGGCGGATCAACTTTCCTGGCGTGATTGGCAATCAAAACTGGTCGATGGTTCTGCCTATTTCTCTTGAAGCGCTTAAGAAGCTTCCTCTCAAAAAGGAAATGAAAGCGATTAACAAACAGACGGGAAGGATTTAAAATAGGGGCGCCCCTAATTGAACTCATTGCAAAGGAGGGTATCATGGATTCTAAAAAATCGGCTTTGAGTGTTGCGGGAGTTATTTTTCTTATCATTTCTGTGTTCCATTTAATTCGAGCCATTTTTCAGACTGAGGTGGTGGTGGGAACTGTGACACTGCCCGTCTGGCCCAGCGTTGCTGGCGCAGTGGTTTTTTTCTTGCTTTCGCTTTGGATGTTTAAATCAATTCGTTAAAGCTTGAGGATTTTATGGCGAAAAAAGTGTTAGTGATTTTAGCGGATGGGTTTGAGGAAATTGAAGCAGTGACGCCCATAGATGTATTGCGGAGGGCGGGCGTGGAAGTGATACTGGCAGGTCTTTCGGGGAAAGTGGTAACGGGCGCACATGGGATAAAATTCCAAACGGATGTGACGCTCGATGAATACAAAGATCTTCCCGATGCAATGGTTCTCCCGGGCGGGATGCCGGGAGCCCAGAATTTGGGAAAATCTCCAAAGGTGGCAGAGCTTGTCAAAAAAATGAATAGCCAAAATAAAATTGTGGGCGCGATTTGCGCCGCCCCAGCCCTTGCCGTAGCCCCAACGGGAATTTTGAACGGTCGGAAAGCTACCTGTTATCCAGGTTTCGAAAAAGATTTTCCGTCTCAAGTTACCTTCTCAACCGATCGGGTAGTTGTGGACGGCAATGTCATTACAAGCCGAGGTCCTGGCTCAGCCTTTGAGTTTGCCCTCGAACTCGTGGAAAAGCTTGTTGGCAAGGAAAAAGTTGAAACCTTGAGAGAAGGAATGCTTGTTAAGTGAATAGACGTAATTCTGTGGTTGTTTCAGCCCTTGAAAAATGAGATAATTTTCACGGGAGACAGGGGAGCAGGCAATGCCACAGGACAAGTTTATCTTCGATCTGAAGCACATCCCTATTTTCCAAGGTTTTTCGGAAAGCGAACTTCATTCGGTCAAGTCGTGCTTGAGGGAGAAAAACTTTGAAAAAGGGGAAATCCTATTCCGCGAAGGAGAATGTTGTAACCGCGTTTTCATTGTTCAAACTGGTCGTGTGAAAATCTTTCGGACTTCTTCTCAAGGAAGAGAACAGACGTTAGAAACTTTAGGGGCAGGCGATACTTGTGCGTGCAATCCAGGTTCTTCCACCTGGAGCTGCAGCGCAACGGCAGAGGCAGTCACCCCTGTTCGGGTGTGGTTTCTTTCCCGTGATGATTATATTCGGATGGTCAATTCCAATTCAAAGGTCAGCCATTCTCTCAATGTACTTTTCGCCAAGCGGCTTCAAAGTTTCAGTAGTTTGATTGAGGAAGTTTCGCTTAAAGATGTGAAGAAGCGCCTCGTGAAGTTCATTTTGGATATGCTTGATGTCAACTCGTCCAGGCGCGGTGAAGAAAACCTGATCAGCCTTTCTTTTACGCGCGAGGAGATCGCCCAGCGGTTGGGGGCTGCCAGGGAGACGATAGCGCGGTATCTTTCGGAACTCAAACGGGATAAGCTAATTGATGTGAAACCTAAGCAAATTGTGATTCTCAATAAAAAAGGGCTTGAAAGCCTTCTTTTTTAAAACCTTCCCCTTTTTCTTTCCTTCCTAAATGTGACCTAGGTCACTGACCTAAATCTCCAGGATGACGTAGATTGATATCAAAATTGGAGAACGGATCATTATGAATTCAAACCGCCTATTGCCAAACGGATTTTTTGGATTGCTCGAGGATGTGCACACCGACGTATCCCACGAGGTGGAGCGTCTTGAAGAAGCGGTTCATAACCTGCAGTTTGAAGGAAAAGCCTCGTTGGGTCGGAATTTAAAGCAGATTCGCGCAACCCTACACTTTTTTAGCTCCTCTCTTGCCAAGCACATCGAACTTGAGGAAAAAGTTCTATTCCCATTTCTTGGTTCGCACATTCCAAAGCTTGAACCCGTCATTCATTTGTTGATTGCCGAGCACGAAGACTTCAAGCGAAATTACGAAGATCTCGGACTTTTTTTAGATTCGCTTTCCGATCAAACCTCTGAGACAGATCGAGGCAAGATGATCAAGAAGATCCAGGAGACGGGCACGTATGTGGTCTACCTTCTTAAAAATCATTTGCGCGTGGAGGATAGAGGAGTGTATGGAGTTGCAGAGGAAGAACTCAGGGGAGAAGAAAAGAAAGAACTTGAGGGCGCGATCGTAAAGTTTTTGGGGCGCTCTTAACCATTGAGCAACACCGTGTTTCAGAAGGGGGGAAGTTATGGCGATTAAACAGCTGTTTGGGACGAAACTAGCAACTGAATTGGGAAGGAAAATTGACTTCGAATTTTTTGCACCACAGGCCACTAGTGTTTTTCTGGCGGGAACGTTTAACGATTGGGACGTTCAATCATGTGCTTTGAGAAAAGCAAGGGATGGAAAGTGGAGGACCACGCTTTCGCTTGTCCCAGGCAGATATGAGTATCGGTTTTTGGTGGACAATGTTTGGGAATGTGATCAGAACGCTCCTGAATGTGCACCCAATCCATTCGGCTCTTGGAACAGTATCCTAAACGTTCAGTAAACCATAGATATCGAGACACACAAATCTGATGATCGACGTAGGGTATCTTTACGCGGGGAAGGAGTCTGGGTCTGTTTCGCATCGGTATGGAGTTCTTCCCAAGACAGGCAATGGAGAAGAACACGCGTATCCCCTTCCCGCTTCCGCTTCGAGCCGTCGGCCGATTGTGGTGTGGAATATCACGCGGTCCTGTAATTTAAGATGCCTTCATTGTTATAATGATTCCTCGGCCAAGCGTTACCCCGGCGAACTCACCACCCAAGAAGCCAAAATAGTTATTGATGATCTCGCGTTTTTCAAAGTACCCGCCATTTTGTTTTCAGGGGGAGAGCCGCTCCTTCGCGCGGATTTATTTGAACTTGCCCAATATGCTCATTCCAAAGGCATTCGTACCACCCTTTCAACCAATGGTACGCTCATGACTGAACCGATTGCCCAGGCGATCAAAAAAGAAAAGTTTTCTTATGTGGGCGTGAGTTTAGACGGAATGGAGCAAGTCCATGACCATTTTCGGGGAGTGAAGGGGGCGTTTGGAAGAACGGTTCAAGGAATTCGGAATTTAGTTCAGGCAGGCCAAAAAACCGGGCTGCGCCTGACGCTTACCAGTTACACCATCAATCAAATTGACGAGCTTTTTGATTTTATTGAGCGCGAAGGGATTCGCCGCGTCTGTTTTTATCATTTAGTTCCGAGCGGGCGCGGGAAAGAGATTTTTGCGATCAACACGGAAAAAACCCGTTACGGGATCAATCGAATTCTCGCTCGAACCAAAGCTCTTTTAGAGCGGGGTTATCCGCTTGAGGTGCTGACCGTAGATAATCACGCAGACGGCCCTTATGTTTATTTGAAACTTAAGGAAGAAAAGAATCCTAGAGCTGAAGAAGTCTATCAACGAATTGCTTGGAATGGCGGTGGGCTTTATTCCTCGGGGATTGGGATTGCTTGCATTGATTCACAAGGAAATGTTCACCCAGACCAATTTTGGACGGACGACAGCCTTGGCAACGTGCGCGAAAAACCTTTTAGCGAGATTTGGACCGATCCGAGAGAACCCCTCCTCCAAAAATTGAGAGATCGATCGAATTATGTGTACGGCCGTTGCCGCGCCTGCCAATTTTTTTCTGCCTGCGGAGGTGCACTTCGCATCCGCGCCAAAGTGGTTACGGATGATCCTTGGCATTCTGACCCAGCTTGCTACCTGACTAACGAGGAAGTGAACGTCCACGGGGAATGACGATGGAACTTCCAAACATTCCCTCGCTTCGGTTCATTTTCTGGGAAACCACAGTCGCTTGTAACTTGGAATGCATTCACTGCCGGAGGCTTGAAGTTTCCCAAACTCTCTCACGAAGAGATCTTTCTACTGAGGAAGCTTTGAGTTTTATTCGTAGCGTTGCCCGGGATTTCGATCCGAAACCGGTTTTGGTTTTTAGCGGCGGAGAGCCGCTTGCACGCCCCGATTTTTTTGAACTCGTTAGCGTTGCTCGCGAACATGAAGTTCCCGTTGCACTCGCTACGAATGGAACACTGATTAGTGAGAAACTTGCCGAACGGATTGTTCAAAGTGGAATTCGCCGCGTTTCCATCAGCCTCGATGGGGCGAATGCGGAAACTCACGACCGGTTTCGGAAGATATCAGGTTCTTTTGAACGAGCGGTTCGAGGTTTTCAAGCGCTCAGATCGTTTGGAATGTCGATGCAGCTCAACGCAACCTTAACTAAGCACAACGTTCACGAACTAGAAGCTATTTATCAACTCAGCCTTGAGCTTGGAGCAGAAAGCCTCCACTATTTTTCGCTTGTTCCCGTTGGATGCGGCCTTGAAATCAAAGAGGAGTACCAACTGACCCCGGAAGAATACGAAAAGGCACTTCTTAAGATTTACGGTTTTGCTTCCGAAGGTAAAATTTATATTCGCCCGATTTGCGCTCCTCATTATTTTCGGATTGTGGCTCAAAAGAAAAGACAAGCAGTACCAGGTGCGGCCGTGAAAATGGGGTCAGAGTATAATCTGTCCCCAATTTCTGCGGCACGAAACTTGCCAGGTAAAGCAGGTAAGAATTTGAATCAAATTAACAAA
>JACOVU010000019.1 GCA_016177155.1 Candidatus Omnitrophota bacterium
AAACGCCTTCGGCGTTTCCGTATCTTCCTCGTAAAATTTTGAATAGATTGATTATCGTTCTCATCGCAAATTATCTAATCATATTTTAAAAATATCTCTAACGGGGTTTCTTAGCGAGCTGGACTAACTCTTTAAATGCGTTTCCGTCTCGAACGGCAATTTCAGCAAGAGACTTCCGATCGAGCGTCACTTTGGCTCGCTTGAGGCCTGCCATAAAAGTGGAATATTTCATTCCATTCTTGCGGCATGCGGCATTAATGCGAATGACCCAAAGGTTTCGGAAAGCGCGCTTCTTTTTCCTTCGGTCACGCGTCGCAAAAGCAAGTGCCCTTTGAACCGTTTCGCGGGCGGTACGGTACAGCCTGTGACGGCCGCCCCAAAAGCCTTTGGCGCGTTTCAGAAATTTCTTTTTTCGCTTACGAGTAGCAGGTGTACGAGTTGCGCGTGGCATAATGAAGTAACTCCTTACTTAGTTCCATAAGGGAGTGCTCTGAGTACGGCTTTCCGGTCGACTTTTCCAAGAGTCCATCTCTTTCGAGACTGGCGTTTCATTTTCTGAGATCGGTCACCTAAAAGATGGCGGCGCTTCGATTGCGAAGCAAGCACTTTCCCTTTTCCGGTTACTTTAAATCGACTTCTGATGGATTTATTGGTTTTCAGTTTTTGCATGGTCTTGTGTGGTTGCTTGAGTTTTAACGAGTTTCTTTTTAGCTCCTGGTTTTGGAGTAAGCAAAATAATGATCATTCGGCCTTCGAGACCCGAATTCTTTTCGACTTCCGCAATATCGGCAACGTCCTCGGTAAAGCGGTCAAGCACCTTTCTTCCTAAATCAAGGTGCGTCACTTCCCTCCCGCGGAAAAACATGGTTAACTTGACTTTATCACCCCGCTCGAGAAACTTAATGGCGCTTCTCAGCTTTGTCTGGTAATCATTCTCCCAAATCTTTGAAGTGACCTTAATTTCCTTAATGTGAGCGACATGCTGCTTCTTACGTGCCTGTTTTTCTTCTTTTTCTAAGGTATATAAGTATTTCCCAAAATCCGTAATTCGACATACAGGCGGTTTTGCTGTCGGCGAGATTTCGACCAGATCAAGCCCTTCTTCCCGCGCCCGCGCCAAACCTTCCTGAGGACTGACAACTCCAATTTGCTTTCCATCTGAACCAATCAAACGAATCTGTGGTACTCGGATTCGCTCATTCCGCCGAATAAACCTTTTGTCGATAATCTCACACCTCCTGGTTAAGTTTTATTTTTAATTTCCTCTGTGAGGCGATTGATCACAGACTCAATTTTCATCGGGCCTAAGTCTTTTCCGCCTCGAACCCGCAAAGCGACCGTACCTGATTCCAGTTCTTTAGCTCCCACCACCCCAATATAAGGAATCTTCCCAAGTTCGGCCTCGCGAATTTTATAATTAATCTTTTCGGAACGCAAATCAAGCTCACTTCGAATTCCTCGCGCTTGAAACTTCTCGTGAATGGCCTTCGCTCCTGCTTCCTGCTTCTCCGAAATCGTGGCAATCAAAATTTGAACGGGAGCAAGCCACGAGGGAAATGCTCCACCATAATGCTCCACTAAGACCCCATAAAAACGCTCCACAGAACCAAAAACAGCCCGATGGACCATCACGGGACGGTGCATTTTACCGTCTGGCCCGACATATTCAAGTCCAAAACGCTCTGGCATCATAAAATCAAGCTGGATTGTCCCGCACTGCCATTCGCGCCCTAAAGAGTCGGTCACCTCAAAATCAATCTTAGGCCCATAGAAAGCCCCGCCACCTTCATTCACTTCATAGTCGATTTGATTGCGCTTAAGGGCAGCTTCGAGGCCTTGGGTAGCTTTTTCCCATATCTCGGGAGAACCCATAGATTCCTTAGGCTTGGTGGAAAGCATAATGGAAATTTCTTGGAAGCCGAACGTCCGATACATCCTGAGAATAAGGCGAATCACCCCTGCGATTTCCTGCTCAATTTGGTCCCCGTAACAAAAGATGTGAGTATCGTCAATGGTGAAAGCCTTCACACGGAAAAGGCCGTGCAAAACCCCTGAAAGCTCGTGCCGGTGTACCAATCCTAACTCGGCAAGCCGAAGCGGCAAATCACGATACGAGCGCTGCTGGCTTTGGTACACAAGCGTACTCCCTGGACAATTCATGGGTTTAATTACGAATTGGGCTACGTCGATTTTTGTGAAATACATGTGATCTTTATAATGCTCGTAATGCCCGCTTTGTTTCCAAAGTTCATCCCGTAAAATCATCGGGGTCTTAATTTCAAGATAACCTTCCTTCGCATGTTCTTCACACCAATATCGAATAAGTTCGTTATAAACAATCATTCCTTTCGGATGGAAAAAAGGGATAGCAGGCGACTCGTCATGAAAACTAAAAAGATCCAGGTCTCTGCCCAGTTTTCGATGATCCCGTTTCTTGGCTTCTTCGAGCCGCTCGAGATACTCATCCAAATCTTTTTGAGAATAAAAAGCCGTGCCGTAAATCCGCTGAAGCATCGGGTTTTGTTCATTTCCGCGCCAATAAGCTCCGGCCACGTTTAGAAGCTTGAACGCTTTTACCTCGCTCGTCTTTTCAATGTGTCCTCCACGACAAAGATCGATAAAAGGTCCGTTCATCTGAAGCGTGATATTGTCTTCTGGGAGTGTTTCTAAAATTTCGAGTTTGTAACGTTCACCTCTTTTTTCAAAAAGTGCCCGTGCCTCCTGTTTGCTTACCTTTTTGCCTGAGAACGTCTGGCCCTCTTTAATAATTTGGAAACATTTTTCTTCAACTTTTTTGAGATCCTCATCGGTAAATGGTTGGTCGAGATCAAAATCATAATAAAAAC
>JACOVU010000144.1 GCA_016177155.1 Candidatus Omnitrophota bacterium
ACAATGAAGTTCAAGTGATGTCGACTGTTCTTTCGGTCGATGGCGACAACAATCCTGACCTTCTCGCCATGCTTGGGGCGTCAGCGGCGCTTATGATTTCACAAATTCCTTTTGACATTCCCATCGGAGCTGTTCGCGTAGGTTGTATCGACGGGAAATTGGTTTTAAATCCAACCTATCAGCAACTTGAGAAAAGCACACTTGATTTAGCACTTGCCGCCACAGAAGAAAACATCGTCATGATCGAAGGCGGCGCTCTGGAGCTTTCTGAGGAGCAAGTGAATGAAGCGATTCAATTTGGCCGCGAACAAGTGAAGGCAATCATTCGAATTCAGCGCGAATTGGTTTCCAAATGCGGGCGGGTAAAACGAACCGTAGAACCAAAAGCGGTCGCGGAAGAAACTACGAAAAAAGTAGAAGGCCATGTGAAAGGTCGATTTCTTTCCATCTTCCGTCTCAAAACGAAAGAAGAGCGAATTGGGAAACGGGATGAGCTTTATCAAGAAGTGCTCCGCTTGTTTCCTGTAGAGGATCCTGAATTTAATGAAAAAGAAGTTCGTTCGGTTTTCGACCAAATCGAGCAAAGAGAAGTCCGTTCTCTCATTTTGGATAAAGGTGAACGGCCTGATGGAAGGGGATTTAAAGAAATTCGGACGGTGACTTGTGAAGTTGGGATGTTACCGAGAACGCATGGTTCAGCTCTCTTTACCCGGGGCGAGACCCAGAGCCTTGCGGTGGCGACTCTTGGTTCAGGACAAGATGAACAGAAAATTGATGCCTTAGAAGGTGAAATGTTTAAGCGCTTCATGCTTCACTATAATTTTCCGCCGTTTAGCGTTGGTGAAGTGAAACCCAACCGAGGTCCTGGCCGGCGTGAAATTGGCCACGGGGCATTAGCGGAACGGGCGCTCCTCGCGGTTGTTCCAGGCGAGGATGAATTTCCGTACGTGGTTCGCGTGGTGTCGGATATCTTGGAATCGAATGGCTCGAGTTCAATGGCTACGGTTTGTAGTTCCACACTGGCGCTCATGGACGCAGGCGTTCCCATCAAAGCACCAGTCAGTGGTATCGCGATGGGTTTGGTGAAGGAAGGTTCAAAGTGGAAAGTGCTGACGGACATCGCGGGCATTGAAGACCACTTGGGGGATATGGATTTCAAGGTAGCGGGAACTCAAAAAGGAATTACCTCGATCCAAATGGACATTAAAATTACGGGCGTGACGACGGAAATCCTGAAGACGGCGCTTGCAGATGCTCATGAGGCCCGGCTTAAGATTCTTGATATTATGCTCAAAGCAATTCCTGAACCACGCAAGGAGCTTTCGAATTATGCCCCGCGCATTACGATGCTGAAGATTAATCCCGAGAAGATCGGAGAACTGATCGGGCCGGGCGGAAAGAATATTCGAAAGATTATTGAGGAAAGCGGAGCAACCGTGGACATTGAAGATGATGGCCGCGTTCTCGTTGCTTCAAGCGATCCTAAAGCTTCCGAGATTGCTATTTCGCGGATCAACGCGATCACCGAAGAAGCACAAGTCGGGAAGATTTATCAAGCGCGAGCGCGGAAAATTATGCCCTTTGGCGTATTTTGCGAAATTATTCCCGGAACAGATGGTTTGGTACACGTTTCGGAATTGGCAGAGGGCTATGTGAAAAAAGTAGAGGATCACGTTAAAGTGGGCGATGTTTTCCCGGTGAAAGTCATTTCGATCGATGAGCAGGGAAAAATTAATTTAAGCCGGAAACAAGCACTGAAAGAAACGGAGATTCAGCATCAGGGGTGATGAAAACCGAAACGGCGCAAATTTTGATCAAACGATTTCCGCATCATCAAGGTTTAGATCTTCCTTTCTATTCCACAGAAGGTGCAAGTGGGATGGATTTGACCGCCGCAGTTGAAAAAGATGTTGTCCTGCTTCCCGGAAAACGTGCCCTCATTCCTACTGGAGTCGCCATCAGTCTTCCTAGAGGTTTTGAGGCTCAAGTCCGTCCGCGGAGCGGCCTCGCTTTAAAACATGGACTCGGACTTCTCAATTCTCCCGGTACGATTGACTCGGATTATCGCGGTGAGATTCAGGTGATCATGATTAATTTAGGAGAAGAGCCTTTCACCATTAAACGTGGAGCGAGAGTCGCGCAAATGGTTATAGCACAACATGTTACAGCAGACTTCAAGGTCGTTGATGAATTAGACGTTACATTAAGAAATGACGGCGGTTTTGGACACACAGGCTTATGAAGGCGAAAAAACTTCTTACCGAAGAACGAGTCAATGAAATCATTGGAGTTTTATATTTACTGGTCGGCCTTTTTGCGCTCGTAAGCCTTTTATTTTTCCACCCGGGCGACCATTCTTTCTACACCTCCTATCCGAATCCCGAATATCGCAATGTCACCGGCATCATTGGCGTTTACTTTGCCCATTACATGCAGTTGACTCTCGGGTTGAGTGCATTCAGCATTCCCGCATTACTTCTTTTTTGGTCGGGTTGTTTTTTCCTTCAGAAAGTTCCTCAAAAGAAATGGATTGAGTTTGTCGGTATTGCCATCTCGATCCTTGCGATTTCGAGTTTATTTTCGCTCGTCGCCAGTGAAAATTGGAAAGTGGCCTCTGGCGGACTGCTGGGTTATTTTATTGCCAGCCATTTAGAAAAATATTTTGGCGTGATTGGCGGATTGATCATTTCAATCTGCTGTCTTGCGCTTTCACTCGTCCTGGCAACTGACTTCTTGCTTTACCCTTTGTTTGAGCGCTTCGTGGAGTGGATTAAGGAAAAAAGCGAAGGCATCTCTGTTCCATTTCCGCGCGGGAAGAAAACCATGATGTTCAAACAGCTAGCTCCTACGAAAACGCCTAAAGTACCTTTTATGAATCGTTTTGCTCCCAGGGTGAAGAAATATGGAGGGGTGAGCAAGCAAGAAGAGGCTTCCGATCAAGCACAAGTGCTTAAAGAAGCGGAACAGGAGAAAGAAGCGATTTTCAAGGATGCCATTAACAACATTGTGAAGATTAAGAAATTGAAGGACGCTCTGCCTCCCCCTCAGTTGTCACAAGCTAAGAGGAAAACGGGGAAGGAAACAGAGAAACAACGGACGGAAGCCCAATCTGAAATCCAAATTTCAGAAAAAGCAGAATTTGTAAACTATCGCTTGCCGACTTTGGATCTTTTGAAAGAACCTCCTGTCAATCGGATACCCCTTGAGGATGATTTGCAGGGGAATTCCAGGATTCTCGAGGAAACCTTGCGTGACTTTGGAATTGAAGCGAAAGTAGTAGAAATTGAGCAAGGTCCTGTGATCACGCGTTATGAACTTTTACCTGCTCCTGGAGTTAAGATTAACCGAATCGTGAGCCTCGGGGATGATTTGTCACTTGTACTTCGAGCGACAAGCATCCGATTTCTTACACCGATTCCTGGGAAAGCGGCCATTGGAATTGAGATTCCAAACTCAGCCACGACGACAGTTTATTTGCGAGAGCTTTTGGAATCTAGCGATTTTCGAAATCATCAGTGCCAACTTCCGCTTCTGCTTGGAAAAGACACAAGCGGGAAGCCGATCATCGCTGATTTAGTTGAGATGCCACACCTGTTGATTGCCGGAGCAACAGGGAGCGGGAAAACGGTTTGTGTCAATTCACTCATTGCAGGCCTTTTATTCTCGAGGCCACCTGATGAACTAAAATTTGTGATGGTTGATCCCAAGATGGTAGAGCTTTCAACGTACCGAGAAATTCCGCATATGCTGACGCCCGTGGTAACGGATGTTCGCAAGGCGGCAGGAACGCTCAATTGGCTCGTCGCCGAAATGGAAAAGCGCTATCAAATTTTTGCAGCCTGCGGGACACGCAACATCCAAGCGTTCAATGTCCGCAAGAATAATGGTTCAGCAGGAGAAGATAATCCTGAAATTCCAAAGAAACTTTCCTATATCATACTTGTGATTGATGAATTAGCAGATTTGATGGTGGTGGCTCAGGACAAAGTGGAAACTGCGATTACGAGGCTGGCGCAACTTTCTCGTGCCGTTGGAATTCACTTGTTGTTAGCAACGCAGAGGCCTTCCGTCGATGTGATTACCGGGGTCATTAAAGCCAATTTTCCGGCTCGAATTGCATTCAAGGTGGCTTCGAAAGTCGATTCGAGGACAGTTCTTGATATGAATGGCGCGGATAAACTCCTCGGAAAAGGCGACTTGCTTTTCCTAAAGCCAGGGGATCCGAAACCTACTCGAGGCCAGGCGACTTTTATTACGGATGAAGAAATTAGCACGACCGTCCAATTTATTAAAAGTCAACAAGGCCCTCAGTATTTGCCTGAGGTGGAAGCAGCCACCAACGGTAAAACCGGAATTGGCAATATGGAAAAAGACGAACTTTACGATGACGCAGTGAGAGTAGTACTTGAGACGAAGCAAGCTTCTGTCTCCGTGCTTCAGCGTAAATTACGCCTAGGCTATGGACGCGCTGCCCGCATTATTGACATGATGGAGGAGGAGGGGATCGTAGGTCCTTACCAGGGTTCTAAACCACGGGAAATTTTAGTTGATCGAGTTGAAGAAGTAAGCGAACCTTCCTCACCAGAAGGATGATCCCCCACCACGGCAAGTCTTGTTAAATTATAGTTTTCATTACTATAATAGGTTACGTTAGACATAGCAGATAATGTTAAATTTTACGAACTCGGGTGGTGGGGGATGAAACGAGTTCTTGTTTTCAGACACGTTCCCCACGAAAGTTTAGGCACAATCGAGTTTTTTCTAAATCCTCGCGGCTTTCAAATTGAGTTTGTTGATCTTTTCCTAAAACAGCCCATTCCAAAGACGCCGCAAGAGTTTGATTTTATCATCGCGATGGGTGGTCCTATGAATGTGGATGAGATAGACCGATATCCTTTCCTTAAAGAAGAACGTGAGTTTATTAAACAAGCAATCGGTCTCGGTAAACCCGTGCTTGGAGTTTGTTTGGGAGCTCAAATGATTGCCCGTGCGTTGGATGCTCGAGTGTATGCAGGGCCGAAAAAAGAAATTGGTTGGTATCCGCTTCACCTTTCCAAGGAGGCGACGGAAGACCCTGTGTTCCAACATTTGGAAGCGAAGCCGACTGTTTTTCAATGGCACGGAGATACTTTTGATTTGCCGAAAGGTGCGGTGCCTCTGGCCGCTTCCGATCTTTATCCCAATCAGGCGTTTCGATTTGGAACGTCTGTCTATGCGCTTCAATTTCATGTGGAAGTAACCGCCGAAATGATCCAAGATTGGCTTCTCAAGGGGGCAGATGAACTCAAAAGCATTCAACCGCCCGTTTCGGGGAAAGCGATCATCCACGATGCCCGTTGGTATGAGCCTTGCTTGAGAAGTTTAGCCGACCAAATCTATAAGAAACTTTTCCAAAGTCCTGTCCTTTCTGCTGCCAGGCATTAAATATGAATCAGTCAAAACGTGTTTCAGTCGGCATGCTTTCCCTGGGTTGTCCGAAAACGCTGGTGGATAGCGAAGTGGTGCTTGGAATGCTGGACAAAACCCGCTACCGAGTGGCAAAAGAAGTAACGAACTGTGATATTGCGCTCCTCAACACCTGTTCTTTCATTCAGGAGGCAAAAGAGGAGTCCATCGGCCATATTTTGAATCTAGCAGAACTCAAACGGGAAGGGCGAATCAAGGCGCTCGTGGTTTTGGGCTGCTTGGTTCAGCGCTATCAAAAGGAACTCGAAAAAGAACTTAAAGAGGTCGACGCTTTTGTGGGAACGGGAGATTATCAAGCACTCAATCAAGTTTTGGGTGAGGTGATCGAGCGAAAACGTATTTCCCAGGTTGGCCACGCACCAGGTTTTCTTTACACCGCTCAAATTGAACGCGTGCCGCTCACGCCGCGTTATACGCGCTACATTAAAATTTCGGAAGGTTGTGATCATATTTGTTCTTTTTGCACGATTCCAAGCTTTCGCGGAAAACATAGATCACGAGGCCTTGAGGATGTGATTCAAGAAGCGAACCGGCTTGTAGAAGAAGGAGCTCGGGAGATTGTGCTGACGGGTCAAGACACCACTTATTTTGGACGGGACACCGAAAAGAAATTCCTCCTCCCAAGACTTCTGAAAGAACTCAACCGAATCAAAGAACTGAGGTGGATACGTCTCTTGTATGCTTATCCAAGCTGTGTGACGGAAGAGTTGATGAATGCCATTGGGAACCTTGAAAAAGTGTGTCATTATTTAGATATGCCGCTTCAACACATTAGCGACCCCATCCTTCAAAGTATGAGAAGAGGGATGACGAAGCAGTCGACGTATCAATTGATTGAAAAGTTGAGGGCGAGAATTCCAGATCTTGCCATTCGAACGACCTTTATTGTGGGTTATCCCGGAGAAGGAGATCGCGAGTTTTCGGAACTCCTCGAATTCATGAAAATTACTCAGTTTGAACGACTTGGTATGTTTACCTATTCCGAAGAAGAAGGCTCGCAAGCAGCAATTTTAAGCGGTCAAGTTCCAGAGAAGGTGAAAGAAAAGCGTTTTGACCAGGGAATGAAACTTCAGCAAGAAATTTCTCGAGAGAACAACGAACGGCTGATTGGAAAAACGTTTTCAGTGCTCATTGAGGGACGTGACGCAAAGAGAAATCATATTTACTATGGTCGAAGTTATATGGATGCTCCCGAAGTCGATGGGTTTGTCTATGTCGAAACCCCCCAGGGGATTCGTTTGAAAGCGGGGGATTTCGTTTCGGCACGGGTTTCGGCCACCCAGGAATATGATTTGATGGCAATCTATTTAAAGTCTGAATAATCGATAGACATCGCTCAAAATTTCGGATAGTTTAACCTCATGATTACACCCAATCGGCTTACTCTTTTTAGGATTGCGCTCGCCATTTCTTGTCCCATCCTTTTGATTCGATTCCGTACCCCAACAGCAGACATAGGAGTGATTTTGCTCTTTATCCTTGCCTGTCTTACTGATTGGTGGGACGGTCATCTTGCTCGGCAGAAAGCACTTGTAACTTCGATCGGGAAGATTCTAGATCCTATTGCGGATAAACTATTGATTTTGGGACTCTTGGTTAGTTTTGTGCAGCTAGGTCTTTATTCGGTGGAGTGGATTCTCACGATTTTGATCCGAGAGGTGGTGGTCACCATTGTGCGATTGGTCAAATTAGGTAAAAGGATGGTCATTTCTGCGGAGTGGGCGGGGAAGCTAAAAGTTGGTTTTCAAATTGGCTCAATTTCTGCAACCTTACTTTATTTGAGTTTCATGGACAGCGGTTTTTTTTCAAACTCGTCAAAATTCATTGCCATGTTCCAAGCGCTTCATTATCTTGGAATTATTTTAGCCAATGTGTTTACGATCGGTTCTGGAATTTCATTTTTTAAACATTTAGATGAACATGCTTAAACCGATTGCTTATGCGATCGCGACTTGTGGACCTTTGGGGCGCATGAAGTTTGCCCCAGGAACTTTCGGAACGCTCGTGGGGATTCCATTGGTGTTGATTGCCAGTTTTAGCATCAAAATTTTTCTTTCCGTTTTCGTTGTGCTTCTTGCGCTCTCCATTTGGTCGGCGCGCATAGTTTCCTTGGATTTGAAGAATGAAGACCCTAGCATGGTTGTCATCGACGAAGTTTGCGGAATGTTTGTGAGCCTCGCTTTCGTTCCCTTAAGTTGGCAGAGCATTCTGATTGCTTTCCTTGGTTTTCGTTTTTTCGATATTGCTAAACCAAAACCTCTGCCTTGGCTGGAGCGCTTGCCGCATGGGTTTGGGATCGTGTTCGATGATTTGGGTGCAGGGATTTATACCAATTTAATTCTCCAAGTACTTGTGCGTTATGTACACGTGTGAGCTGATTACGATTGGCTCTGAGCTTTTGAATGGGAGCGTTTTAAACACAAACGCTCAATTTCTGGCAAGACGGATTCACGAGCTGGATATTGAAGTCAAACGCCAAGTTGCTTGTCCTGACCAAGAGAGCGAGATTTTAAAAGCGCTTACAAGCGCTTATCGGAACGCGGATTTGATCATTGTTACAGGCGGGCTTGGACCTACTCCTGATGATATTACGCGCCAGACCATAGCTAAGTTTTTTGGCTGCGGCCTTAAGTTTGACCCACGTCAATATCGGCATATTGTCCGTTATTTTCGAACGTTGGGACGACCCACACCCTTTATTACGAGACAAGAAGCGTACCTTCCCGAAGTGGCCAAACCTCTTCTTAACCGATTTGGAATTGCCTTGGGTTTTTCAGTTTTTCGGGACGGGAAATTATGGGTGGTACTTCCCGGCGTTCCACGCGAACTCATGAAGATGTATGACACTAAAGTTTGCCAATTGATTAAGGAGAAACTATCTCGCCGCTCGAAAATTTATTCCCACGAGGTGCATCTTGCAAGCCTTTACGAGCCTCAAGTGATGAAGAGGCTTGGAACAAGCTTTTTTAAGGGGCGGATATTTGATTTTGGAATTTATCCTGACATTGGGGAGGTAACGATTCGAGTTAAGGCGAAGGACAAACATTTGATCGCAACATTAAAGAAAGAACTGGCCCGAAAGCTGAAAGACTTCATTTTTAGTAAACGGGAAGGAGAATCGTTATCCAAGGTGATTGGCCAGAGTCTCCTTCGAAAGAAGATGACGCTCTCGATCGCCGAAAGCTGTACCGGTGGTTTCCTCTCAAAACAGATTACCGATCCGCCGGGGGCTTCCAAGTATTTTAAGGGAGGCATTGTGGCGTACTCTAACGATTTGAAAGCGAGCGAACTTGGAATATCAAGAGCATTGCTTAAGAAAAAAGGCGCGGTTTCTCGGGAAGTGGTTTGTGCGATGGCCGAAGCAGCTCGAACGAAGTATTGTGCTTCGATCGGAATCGGAATCACGGGGATTGCAGGTCCATCGGGAGGAACGCCAACAAAACCGGTGGGGCTTATTTTTTTAGCCGTTTCTGATCGCAAAAGAACCAAAGTTTTTCCGCTGCGGTTTTTAGGAGATCGAAACAAAGTCAGAATGCAAGCAACCCAAAAGGCCTTATTCCTTTTATGGCAGTGGCTCGGGAAGAAGTAAGATCTTTTTTAGCCATCGAGCTTTCCGAAAAGGCAAAAGAGGAAGTTTTCTTCTTTGTCGAAAGCATTAAGAAGGATTTTCCAAATTTTAGGTTTATTCCCTCTACCAATTGGCATCTGACCCTCCATTTTTTAGGGGAGATCCCACTCGAAAAGCTTGAAAAGTTAAAAGTTCATTTGCGAGATGGGTTAAAAGAAATGAGGCCTTTTACCATCATGCTCGATGGTTTTGGAGCATTTCCAGATTTTAAAAAGGCTCGGCTTTTGTGGGTAGGTGTCCGCGGGGATCTCGAACCATTAGACAGGCTTAAAAAAGAGCTCGATCAGATACTTCAAAAGCTCAATTTTGAGATTGAAACCCGTCTGTTCCACCCTCACATTACCATTGGACGCCTGAAAGGTTCATCGAAGTCTACTTTGCCAGCTTTCAGTCCCGTGTTTCGAGGAACTGTGATCAATTTTATCAACCACATTACTCTATTTAAGAGTGTTTTATTGAACCAAAGTGCGCAGTACACTCCTTTAGAGACGTTCCCATTGGTCGAAGTTTGATCCTGAAATACCTTACTTTTTAAAGTGATTAAATTTGTCGGTCGTTAGGTGTGTTCCAAAAGGAAAAACATGGGCTGGCTTTTTAAAAAATAAAACGAACTTGAACTCAGCGTTTTCAAATTTAAACTTTCTTTTAGCTGTTTCTTGAAAGGGCTTGAAGCGAAGGTTATACTTAATAGTGTTTCCGAATTAAGTGATTGGCTGTCAACAACTTGGGAATAGGGGAGGAGTGGATGTTGAAGAAACGCATTGGTGAAATCCTAATCGAATATGGCGCGGTCACTCGAGACCAACTGGAAAAAGCACTCGCCGAACAAAAAAAACAATCCGGAAAATTGTTAGGTAAAGTGCTCATCGACATGGGCTTCGTTACAGAAGAGGATATTGTGGTCGCTTTAGCGACCCAGTTTAATGTTCCCTATCTCCCCATTGGAAACGTCGTCTTGAATGAGAGCACTGACAAATTAATTCCAAAAGAACTCATCCAAAAATATCTCTGTATCCCACTCGAGAGAATTGGGAATTTGCTTACCGTTGTGATGGCCGATCCAACCAACGAAAATGCAATCCGAGAAATTGAAGAGGTAACGAAAAGTAAGGTTCAGGCATTTGTTGCCTCTTCCAGTGAGATCGCAACTGTGCTTCGTCAACATTTCCACATGGACGTGCTTTCAACTCCAGAGTTGGGCGAAGGCCTCGGTAAAACAAAAGAAAGACAGAAGTAACAACCCCCAGGAATTCATGATGTCTTCTGAAGTGATTGACCGTCGGACGTTAAACACAATGGTCAAACTGGGTCTTCTCAAGGAAGATCAAGTACAAGTTCTCGTTGAGGAAAAGAAGAATTCTGGCGAGCTAATGTCCGAACTCATTCTGAAACGCAATTTCCTTTCTGAGGTCCAGATCATCTCATTTCTTGCGGCAGAATTTAAATGTGCTTCCATTAACCCTAATCATTTTATCCCAGATGAAGGTGTCGTTCACTTGATTCCTGCAGCGTTTGCTCACAAGAACCGCGCGCTCCCGATTTCGAAACACAATGACGTGCTGACCGTGGCCGTAGAGAATCCAATCGACCTTGTTCTGTTAGATGATATTAAAGCCATTACCAACATGAAAGTGCGTCCCGCGATCACCCTCCATAGGGAAATGACCATGGCGCTCAAACGTTTTTATCCAGAAGCAGAAACCGTTCAGGAGGAGGGTTCTGGAGAAGCAATCGAAGAACTTGTCCGTATCGTTCAAGAGCAGAAAAACCAGGATTCACAATCTGATACGGTCAGCCTTCTCAGACAAGCTCAAGAAACCCCCGTCATCAAAATTGCAAATTTGCTTCTGCTGGATGCGATACGACGGAAATCGAGTGATCTATTTATTGAGCCATGGGAAAACTCCATGCGAGTGAGATGTCGCGTGGACGGTGTTCTAGAGGAAATTCCTTCGCCGCCGAAGGCCATAGGATCTGCTCTGGTTTCGCGCTTTAAAGTGATGAGCCAACTCAACATTGCCGAAAGACGGATTCCGCAAGACGGCCGTTTTAAGATCAAAGTGCAAGATCGCGAAGTAGATGTTCGCGTTTCGATTCTTCCCAGTAGCTTTGGCGAAAAAGTATGTCTTCGTATTTTGGATAAAAAAAGCCAAGCTCACGATCTTGAACGGCTTGGTTTTACTGAAAAAGATGTAAAGATCATCCAAGGTTGTTCCAGCAAGCCTCATGGCATGATTCTTGTGACCGGACCAACGGGAAGTGGAAAAACCACAACCCTTTATGCCATTCTCGAATTCTTGCAGTCGCCTGAAAAAAATATTACCACGGTGGAAGACCCGGTGGAATATGAGGTGGACGGAATTAACCAAGTGAACGTTCGTGAATTGATCGGTCTTACTTTTCCCGCAGCGCTTCGTTCGATTTTACGGCAAGACCCCGACATTATTCTGATTGGTGAAATCCGCGATTTGGTGACCATGGACATTGCGATTAAAGCAGCTCTGACGGGACATTTAGTGTTGAGTACCTTGCATACAAATGATACAACTGGCTCGATTGTTCGCATGATGAACATGGGCATTGAACCGTTTTTGATTACTTCCTCAGTCATTGTGGTGACCGCACAACGGTTGGTTCGGAAATTGTGCAGCAATTGTAAAGCAGGTTTTAAAGCGGACCATGACATGATCGGACGGCTCAACCTAGATCCGAAAAAAGGGTATACTTTTTATCGAGCGGTTGGTTGCTCCAAATGTCGCTCAACTGGCTACAAGGGACGTTCTGTTATTTCCGAAATCCTGGCACTCTCACCAGAGGTAAAATCTCTTATTTTGAAACGTGCTCCTGCCGATGACATCAAACAACTGGCGCGAAAGAAAGGAATGTCTACCTTAAGAGAGAGTGGTGTGCTTAAAGCAGTGGAGGGGGAGACGTCTCTCGACGAAGTATTTCGCGTTACTGCAGGAGATCAGGAACTTGAGGTTGAGTCATGATTACTACTTTTAGCCCCACCTTGCAGGGAATTTTGAAGAAGACCCAGGCACTTTCCGAGGCGAGTCTGAAGCGGGCTCAAGAGCTTCAGAAAACCTCTGGAAAAAAGTTGATCCGAATCTTGGTGGATGAGGGCATGATTCCTGAACGAGACTTGATGTTTATTTTAAGTTCGGAGTTGGGGGTTCCCGTTCTCGATTTGAGTGCTTACCGACCTGACCCGAAGGTATTAAGTTTAATTCCTAAGAAGATTGCGGAGCGATATGAAGTGATTCCCATTTCAAAGATAGGACCTGTGATTTCGCTTGCAATGAGTGATCCTTTGGATGTTTTTGTCATTGATGACGTGAAAAAAATAACTCATTGCGATGTCAGGCCCGTGATCGTAACCCACCGCGATGTTCAGACCGCTATTGAAACCTATTATTCGAACGAGGCGAAGTTGGAAGACATACTTGGAGATCTTGATCCCGATTCAGTTCAAGTTGTGGATCGCGACAAAGTTGCAGAGGAAACGGAAAGTTATAAAGCAGACGACGCTCCTGTTGTTCGTATGGTGAACCTCATTTTTCAAGAAGCAATCAAAAGCAGAGCTTCTGACATTCACTTTGAGCCCTATGCCAAAAAACTATCCATTCGCTTTCGTGTGGACGGGGCTCTTCATGAAGCGTTCTCACCTCCACGGACGATGTATGGTTCCATTCTGACACGAATCAAAATCATTTCGAACTTGGATATTACCGAAAAAAGACTTCCACAAGATGGGCGTTTTAAGGCGAAATTTGAAAATCGAGAGATTGACTTTCGCGTATCCGTGTTGCCAACCTACCACGGAGAAAAAGCGGTTCTCCGTGTCTTGGATAAAACAAATATCAAAACCGGTCTTGACACCCTTGGTTTTTCGCAGGAAAGCATCAAAAAATTTCAAGAATCTATCAAAAGGCCTTATGGAATGGTTTTGGTGACCGGGCCGACCGGAAGCGGAAAATCGACAACGCTTTATAGTATTCTAAATCAAGTGAACACCAAAGATCGAAATATTATGACCATAGAAGATCCTGTTGAATATCAGATCCACGGGATTACGCAAACACAAGTCAATCCTGATATCGGCCTCACCTTCGCAAGCGGTTTGAGATCTTTATTGCGTCAAAGCCCAGACATTATCCTCGTCGGTGAAATTCGAGATGGAGAAACCGCTGACATTGCCGTCAAAGCAGCGCTCACGGGTCATTTGGTGTTCAGTACGCTCCATACGAATGATGCAGCTGGTGCAATTACGAGGTTAGTGGATATGGGGGTTGAACCTTTTCTCATTTCTTCTTCTTTAATTGCCACTACGGCGCAGAGACTCATGCGGCGAATTTGCAATAATTGCAAAGAACGAGCCGACGTTTCCAAAGAAATTTTGGAGCGGCTTCCCCTGGATCAAAAATGGGCTCGAGACGTACAAGCCTATCGGGGGGCAGGGTGTGACCGATGCAAAAAAACAGGTTATCGGGGGCGTCTTGCCGTTATGGAGATTTTGGTGACTGATGACGAGGTTCAAAAAATGATTATTGAAAACAAGTCCAGCAATGAAATTAACGAACTTGCCTGTAAGAAGGGAATGGTCCCCCTCTTTCAAAATGCTTTGTTTTCCTTTCGAGACGGTCATACGACTTTGGAAGAGGTGCTTCGGGTGACAACATCAGGCGAATAATTTTTTTAGAAAGAAGAATCCATGCCAGAGTTTGAATACGTGGTAAAAGATAAGGAAGGAAAAAACTTAACCGGCCACAAGGAAGCGGCAGATGTGAATGGTGTGGTCGCTGCGCTCCGACAAGAGGGTCTCTTAATCATCCGTGTTACAGAGTTAAAATCGAAAACCGCGTTTTTTTCGAAAGAACTGTTTTCTCAAAAGCACGGTGGTAAAGTTAAGATTGACGACCTTGTTATTTTTTCCCGCCAGCTCGCTACCATGGTGGAGGCGGGCGTCCCTTTGGTTCAGTCTCTTAGCATTTTGGGCGAACAAGCAGAAAATGCAACGCTTCAAAGAATTACTGCCAATATCCGTGATGAGGTAGAAGGCGGGAAAAGCTTATCAGAGGCCCTTGAGAGACATAAGAAAGTATTCTCGAATCTTTTTGTTAGCATGGTCAAGGCAGGGGAATCGAGCGGCCGGTTGGAAGAAATCTTAGATCGTTTGGCGACGTACATTGAAAAAACAAACGCACTTCAAAAGAAAATAAAATCTGCTTTAGTTTATCCTTCCGTTGTTTCAGCAATGGCGGTTCTCATTACCTTTGGGATGATGACTTGGGTGATTCCTCAGTTTGCAGGAATTTTCACGTCCCTCAATGCACAATTGCCGTTTTTAACGCGTGTTTTAATCGCGGTCAGTGATGTCATGCGTCATCATGTTCTCTTGATCATTGGAGCGACGGGCGGAAGCATCTTCCTCTTTCTTCGTTTCATCAATACTAAGGGCGGTCGATTCTGGTTTGATGGCGTGAAGCTCAAAATGCCTATTTTTGGTCAGCTCTTTGTAAAGGTTGCCATCAGTAAGTTTTCGCGGACGTTGTCCACCTTGGTGAAAAGCGGCGTTCCCATCTTAGGAGCTTTGGAAATTGTGGGAAAAACTGCAGGAAATGTCCAGATTGAAAAGATGATTCTGGATGTGAGGAATTCGATTAAAGAGGGGGAGTCGATCTCAAGCCCATTAGGAAGGAAAAAGGTATTTCCGCCTATGGTGGTTCGAATGATTGCGGTCGGAGAAGAAACAGGTGAGCTGGACAAAATGTTAAGCAAGATTTCCGACTTCTATGATGTTCAAGTTGATAACGCAGTAGACGGACTGACTGCACTCATTGAACCTTTAGTGATCGCTTTTTTAGGTATTGTGATTGGTGCCATTGTGATTGCTATGTTCCTGCCCATCCTTACACTCACTCAAGCGCTTCAATAAAGGGGCCGTCATTATGAACGTTCCAGCAATCCAAAGAAAACGATTGCGAACACTCATCATATCACGGTTGTTCCTTGGCGCTTTTCTTGTCTTTTGCGCCCAATTCGTTTTTACCGTAGAAGCAGTCGTTTTCTATGCCCTCATCGCGCTCATTTCAACGTTGAGCATCTTTTACGTCATTTGGCTTCTCAGCGGCAAATCCTTAGAATTATTAGCTATGGTTCAAGTAGTTTGCGACCTGATTCTTGAAAGCATCCTTATCTACTATACGGGCGGGGTAGACAGTTTGTTTGGTAGTATCTACGTTTTGACCATCCTGAGCGCCAGCTTGGTTCTTTCGCCAAAGGCAAGTTTTCTCGCGGCTGTGGGAAGCGCAATTTGTTTTATCGCCACCATTTTGTCCGTTTTTTTGGAATGGACTCCACCTCGGAATGCATTCTTTCCCCAACCGCTGATCGGCAACCCTCATGACGCAATCTATGTTTTTTATGCCTCTTATGTTCAAGTCACCGTTTTTCTCTTAGTGGCAGTTTTAGCTTATTTTTTTTCGCGGATGATCCAAAAACTCGAAGAGAAAATGAAAGTGCAAGAGCGGCTTGTTCTTTTGGGTCAGGTTGCGTCCAACATTGCCCATGAGATTAGAAATCCGCTTACTTCAATCAGCGGTTCGGTCGAGTTAATCGCAAAGCAATTAAACTCACAGTTGAGCGAAAAACAGCGCAAGCTTTTGAATGCCGTCGTCGATGAGTCCTCTAGGATCAATCGCATTTTTAATGGCATTTTGGATTACGCTAGGTTACCAGAACTTCGTTTTGAGAAAATTGCGCTTGAACCATTTTTGGATGATGTACTCTTGCTCATGCGGCATCAAGAAGCATTCGATTCAAAAGTTCAGGTTGACGCCCCGTACCGCGGCAAGTCCATTATGATTCATGCTGATCCTGAATATTTAAAACAGGTCTTTATCAATTTGATTACGAATGCGTTTGAAGCAATGCCAGACGGCGGCGTATTGTCCGTTGATTGCCACGTTGCCCGGCAGGGAGTTGTTGTCTCCATTCAAGATACGGGCGAAGGACTGGATCGGGAAATAGTGAAGTCACTTTTTCTTCCTTTTAAAACTACGAAGGAAAGAGGGACAGGTCTCGGGATGGCCCAAGCTTATAAGATTGTGAGTCAACATGGGGGTAAAATTTTGGTTCACAGTCATAAACACCAAGGAACAAAAGTGGAAGTCATTTTTCCGACTCTGGAGTAACGATGAAAAAAGCTAATATTGTCGTGATCGATGACGAAGCGAATATTTGTCAGATGCTTGAAGAGGCGCTTCAAGAAGAAGGCTTTTTAGTGGAAAGTTTTCAGAATCCAAAGGAGGGTTTGGCCGCGGTCTCTAAAAAGATGCCTGACTTGGTAATTACGGATTTGGTGATGCCAGAATTAGATGGACTTGAGTTGATCAAACGTATAAAAGGCGTTCATCCAGAAATTAATATCGTAGTCATTACGGCACACGCTTCGCTCGATTCAGCCATCGGCGCGATTCGCGCGGGAGCAAGCGACTATTTGGTAAAGCCGTTTAAGATTGCCGATCTCAAAAATTCAGTTCAGAAAGCGTTGAGTCAAAAAAGGCTTATTCCGGAGACTTTTTCTCACGATAAATCATTCCAAGAACGTTACGAAGTTAAGAATCTGATTGGGATAACGCCTGAAATCAAAGAAGTCTATCGGTTGGTTGAAAAGACCGCAAGGCTGGAGAGTTCTATCTTAATCGTCGGGGAGAGCGGGACAGGCAAAGAGGTGGTAGCCCGGGCGGTTCATTATCATTCCAAACGGAGGAAAGGCCCTTTTGTGAGTATTAATTGTGCCGCACTTCCAGAGACCCTCCTTGAAAGTGAGCTCTTTGGATATGAAAAGGGAGCTTTTACCGGCGCAGCAGCTTTTAAAGTGGGTCTTTTTGAGTTGGCATCAGGCGGAACTTTTTTCTTAGATGAAGTGGGTGAAACATCGCCTATGCTTCAGGTGAAACTCCTTCGGGTTTTGCAAGAGCGAGTGCTCAAGCGTGTAGGAGGGGTGAAGGATATTCCAGTGGATTTTAGACTGATTGCCGCAACGAGCAAGAATTTGTTTGAGGAAATGAAAGCAGGACGTTTTCGAGAGGACTTTTTTTACCGGCTCAATGTCATTCCTATTGTATTACCTCCACTCCGCGAACGCACAGAGGACATTCCTCTTTTTGTGGCGTATTTTCTAGAACATTTTGCCAAGAAATCTGGACTCGATACACAGTATCAAATCACCGAAGAGGCGCTGGAGGTCCTTAGAAGTTATGAATGGCCGGGGAATATTCGGGAGTTAGAGAATGTGATCGAACGTTTAATTGCTTTAGCCGAAAGCGCCAAAATTAATGGGGTTTTGGCCCGAGAAGCGATCAAAGGCGTTGGCTTTAGTTTATCTTTTCAAAAGCCGATAAGTAAAGAAAGCGATCTGAAAGAGACGCTGGAATCATACGAACGAGACTTAATTGCTAAGGCGATCGAGAAAGCCCATGGGAATCAAAACCAAGCGGCTAAGAAGCTTAATTTAACGCGTCAGGCGCTGCATTACAAAATTAAAAAATATGGGATCAAGCAATAAGCAAAAAGGTTTCACACTCGTAGAACTAATGATTGTTCTTGTTATCATCGCCATTGTGGCCAGCGTTGCGGCGATGAGCGCCCTTGCGGCCCGAGTTCGGGCTAATGAGGCGAACGCTATTAGTGCTTTAAAAGCAGTTGCCAGTGCGAGCGAAATGTACCAGTCGGTTCAGAGTTCATACCCCAATAATTTAAGTGTTTTAGGGCCTGATTATCTCGCTCAAGATCTTGCGAGCGGTCAAAAGAGTGGGTATTCCTTTACGTTGACCTCAGGAAATCAAGGCGCTACCTATACTTGCGTGGCAGTACCGATTACGCTGAATTATACGGGTGTTAAGAGTTACTGCATCAGCCTTCTTAATGCAATCCATGCTTATCAGAATGCTCCTGCCTTAAGTGCAGATGGATCAGCGTGCCCTTCTGGAGGAACAATAATGAGTTAAAATTCTATAACTAGTAAGCTCTCTTTACGTTAGTCAAAAAAATTTTACAATTACATATGGTTTTTCCCTTTAAGTTAAAGACCCCGCTTGCCGTAACTTAATATAAGTTAGTTGTAGTACTAAGGTTACAAAAGCTTTTCTGAAAGAAAGCCACTTTAGTTGTTTGTGGCATAGCTTTTGTATGTTAGGATAGTTGAACTTTAAAAGCTCTGTTGTATTGAATGCAAAGGAGGTATTTAACATGAAACTAGGAAAAAAAGGATTCACGCTCGTCGAAGTGATGATCGTGGTCGCCATTATTGGACTTCTCGTTGCTATCGCGATCCCTAACTTGCTTCGTGCAAGAGTAAACGCGAATGACGGTTCAGTGAAGGGTGATCTACGCTCGTTCAGCACAGCGAATGAAAGTTACCGGGCAGCACAGACGACGCCAGCTTATGCAGCAACCGTTGGCGATTTGACCAGTGCCAGTCCGCCCTATCTGGATTCTTCTTGGACCAGCCCTATGACGAAACATGGTCATACCTTGACTTACACCACGAGTTCAGTTGGTTATACGCAGACAGCTGTTTCTCAAAGTGGATCTGCAGCTCAAGATTATTGTATTGACCATACAGGGGTGTTGCGGTCAGGTGGTGCTTCAAGTAATACCTGTAGTGGAACACCGCTGTAATCGAAGCACGTGAGTTTTGGACAAACCTACCCATTCAGTATAACCTGAATGGGTAGGTTTTTTATTCATTCCAAATATGTCAGACCGATTGAAAAACTTACTTACCACGTTACATCTACTCGTCGTTATTCTTTTTATTTTCTATCCGTCGCTTCATTATGATTTTGTTGAGTTTGATGACAACGCGCTGGTCGTTAGAAATCCTGACATTAAAGTTTTAGAGCCCGCTCGTATTCTTGAGTTGTTCCGTCGGTCTTATATTACGCTTTACGTTCCTGTCACGATGTTTTCTTACGCTGTCGATTATCAGATTTGGCACCTTACCCCTTTTGGCTTTAAATTTACGAACCTCGTTTTGCACTTCCTTAACACAATGTTAGTTTTCTATTTGGCAAAGCGTTTAGAGAAAAACTATATTTTTGCTTTTGTAATCGCTCTTATTTTTGCCATTCATCCAGTTCAGATTGAGTCGGTCGTTTGGGTTGCGGAACGAAAAAATGTGTTGTCGACCTTTTTTTTATTGCTGGCTTTGATGGGATATCTAAAAGCGGTTCAATCCTTTTCCCGTCAAGAGGAGCGGAAGTGGCTTTTTCTTTCACTCTTAGCCTATGTCGCTGGGCTATTGTCTAAGCCAAGCACAGTAGTATTTGTTTTACTGATTGCTATTCTTAATTATTTTTTCCTTGGGGGTTCTTTTGCTTTCAAAAGGAGATTTTTCTTTTATTTCGGACTGTTGGTTTTTGCTGTGTTGTTTACCGTGATTACAATTGTTGGAACGGCAGGCGAAGTCGAACGATATCGGTATCATGGGGGCTCGTTTTGGATTACGTTTATTATTATGATGACCATATTTTGGCGGTATGTGGGGCTTTTGTTTTTCCCGTACGAGCAAAATATTTTATATAGTTCTCCTAAGTACGTTTCTTTCTCGTCGCCCCAAGTTTTTATTTCAGCGATCGGAATAGTAC
>JACOVU010000143.1 GCA_016177155.1 Candidatus Omnitrophota bacterium
CGCTGTCAGATTTTCCTGAGGCGGAAAGTTTTGCGTACCAATACGATACGATTATTAGAATCGTATCGGAAGCGGTCAACGATCTAAAAGAATCGCAGCTCATCATCAAACTCCATCCGAGAGACAGTCAATTTAAGAGGGGTCAGGAACTTATTCAAAGCATCAATCATGATAACATAATTATTTTGCGTCAATTTCCATCACTTGACTACATTCAACATGTTGATTGTTTGGTTAGTGCATGGATCTCCACGCTAATTATTGATACATTGCCGTTCAAACGACCTATTGTTGTTATTGATCCAACTGCAGATCAAAATAAGACAAGGGCGATTCTAGATCTAAATGTCCCCGTCGTCCCCATTGATAAAATTGTGGTAACGAGAGAACTCCAAAAGGTATTGTTGAATCAGATTCCGCCAATAGATGACGAGGTCATTTTTCAACATCTCTATAAACGAGACGGGCAAACCATGTCGCGCATTGTAGAAGCGATTCAAAACCTTAATAGACACAACGCACTTCAAATGGCATAGATGAATTCTGTTCCGATTACAGTTGTCATTATTGCCAAAAATGAGGAACGGAATCTCCCAGACTGTTTGAGAAGCATTTCTTGGGCTAAGGAAATCATTGTCGTAGACGGGGGAAGTAAAGATAAAACGGTTGAAATTGCGCGTTCTTACGGGGCGAAAGTGCTCCATCGCGAAATGGACATAGAGGGACGGCATCGAAACTTTGCCTATGCCCAAGCAACTCAGGATTGGATTTTGAGTCTTGACGCCGATGAGCGGGTAAGTCCCGAGCTGGCTTCAGAAATTGCAACCGTCATCAAGGAAAACGACCCAGGAATCGCTGGATATGCGATTCCCATTAAAACTTTTATTGGAAATCGCTGGATCAAAGCAGCAGGATACTATCCCGCGCGCAAGCTCCGGATGCATCGAAGGGGAAAATTTAGGTATGAAGAAACCGGTGTTCATCCGCGCGCCTTCTTAGAGGGAAAGGAAAGGCCGCTCCGAGGAGATATTCTACATTACGGTCTTCGAGATTTTGCCCACTTTATTGAAAAATTGAACAACCAGACAACGCTCGAAGCCCAAAAGTGGATTCAGGACGGCAGGCGAATCACATGGTTCAAAGCGATTTACAAGTCATGGGATCGCTTTTTAAGAAATTACATCGGAAAAAAAGGATATTCAGACGGTTTTCTTGGCTTCATGATGTCGGTATTTCATGGGCTTTATCAACTGTTTAGCTACGCCAAATATGCAGAGCTTAAGCGTGAAAAGAACCAAAACTGAAAAAGTAGTTTTTGTTGATCGAGATGGTGTTATCAACGAAGATCTGATCGGTGATTATGTCAAACGTCGGGAAGACTTCAAGTTTCTACCCGGTGTTCTAGGCGCTCTCAAGCAATTGGTTCAGTCTGGTTTCCAGATTGTTATCATTTCCAACCAAGCTGGAATTGGCGATGGCGAATATACGAAAGAAGCGCTCAAGGAAATTACGGACCATATGCTTGATGAGTTTAAAAAAAATGGAATTCATATTCGCGGGATTTATTACTGCTTACATGGTAAGAATGCGAATTGCAATTGCCGAAAACCCAAAACAGGTCTTTTAGAACAGGCAGCGAAAGATATTCAATTTAATCCTTCTCAAACGTACTTGATTGGAGATAAAATTTCGGATTTCCAAGCCGGGAAAAACTTTGGTTTAAAAACTCTTTTTGTTCTCACCGGGCACGGGAAACTAGATCAAGCAAAAATTACGCCTCAGGAAAAGCCTGAGCAAATTTTCCCATCGCTTAAAGAAGCGGTAGAATATCTGAAAGAGCGAACCTCATGAAAAAAATCCTAATTCTCCATATCGCAGCAGGGCATGGACATACGAAGGCGGCCGAAGCCATCGCCGAAGCGTTTCAAGCGAAGAATGACTCAAATGTCCAGGTCGAAATTTTTGATGCGCTTGAAAAAACAAATCCTCTGTTCCGGCGTTCCTATTCTCAGATTTATTTCAAGATGGTTCGGTGGGCAGCTTGGTTTTGGGGATTCTTCTATTTTCTGACGAATGTGCGCTTTGTTTATTTCTTTCTCGCACCCTTGCGATTTTTCTGGAATCGCCTTCAGGCCAAATCCCTTTTGGATTATCTGAGGAAAGAAAGTTTTGACGTGATTTTGTTTACTCATTTTCTTCCAGCAGAACTTTGTGCGAGCGCGAAAGGGCAAGGTCTATTGCAATCAAAGCTCATCACAGTTGTCACAGATGTGATTCCGCACGCCGTTTGGATTAATCCGGGGACAGATTTTTATTGGGTCATGGCAGAAGAAAGCATTAAAACGCTTGTTGATAGGGGAGTTGCCCGAGAGCGAATACATATCGGAGGAATTCCGATCTCAGAGCGATTCATCAAAACAAGCGAATCTCAAGTGGCGTCATTTCGGAACCAATTTGGTCTCAAACCTGATCGAACTACGCTTCTTTTTACGAGTGGAAGCTTCGGCATTGGACCAACCGAAGCAATCTTACACTCACTGCAAGAGATTGGGGATAGAATCCAAGTGCTTGTTGTGTGCGGAAGGAATAAAACGCTATACGAGGTGCTCAACAAAAAGCGTTACACGTTCCCAATCACGTTATTTGGTTTTGTAGACAATATGCATGAAATTATGTCCGTAACCGATCTCATGATTGCAAAACCAGGCGGAATTACAATGTGTGAAAGCCTCGCCAAAGGAATTCCGATCATCATCATGTCTCCCATTCCGGGACAAGAAACTTATAATGCCGAGTGGCTTCTGAGGCGAAGAGCGGCTTTTCAAATCAAAACATTTTCTGAAATTAAAGAGATCGTGCTTAAATTGAGCCAAGATTCGTCCTTTCGTGAAACGATAAGAAATTCAATCGCTGAAATTGCGAAGCCATACGCAGCTCGCGATATCGTCGACTTTGCACTAAAAGAAACAGCCAAGACAGCATGACTCAACAAACATTGAAACAGGTGGAGCAATATCTTGAAATGATGAAGGGAAGTGGACTCGATCTTGTCCACCGCGCTGAGAGGGAATTCAATACAGTTAGCAAATCGAGTGTAGAACTTCAAAATCGAAATCCAAAAAACGCCTTAATTGAGCTTCGCGGCACCGTTCTCAAATGCACGAAATGCACGCAACTTGCCACTGCACGGAAAAGTGTTGTGTTTGGCTCAGGAAATGCAAGTGCGAAACTGGTCTTCGTAGGCGAAGCTCCTGGTTATGAGGAAGACATTCAAGGACTTCCCTTTGTTGGGCGAGCGGGACAGCTTCTCACCAAAATCATTGAATCTATTGGCCTTTCAAGACAAAGCGTATTCATTTGTAATGTTCTTAAGTGTCGCCCACCAGGCAATCGGAATCCCTCGCCTGATGAAATTGCAAACTGTGAGCCCTACCTTTTCAAACAACTGGAGCTGATCCAACCCAAAATGATATGCGCTTTGGGAACATTTGCCGCGCAAACGCTCCTCAAAACCACGACACCCATTTCAGGACTTCGTGGTAAGTTCTATGACTTTAGAGGTGCACAACTCATTTGCACCTTTCACCCAGCCTATTTGCTTAGAAATCCAGAGGACAAGAGAAAAACCTGGGAGGATATGAAAAAAATCCGTTCTGAATTAGATCGGATAGAATAGATATCCATGTTGGTTCAAGAAACAAAGTTACAATTCGCTAGCGTCGCAATCCCGCTCCCCATTCCTGATCTTTATACGTATGCCATCCCTCCGCACTTGGCGGAGCAGGTGCAAGTAGGTTCGCGCGTCCGCGTCCCATTCAAAAATAGAACCATTGTGGGCTACCTGACGAGAATCGAGAGGGAAAAGACTGTAGAAAATGCGAAAGAGATTCAAGAAGTCATTGATGCCGAACCCCTTTTAGACGACCACTTTCTACGACTGACGAAGTGGATTAGTGAGAATTATTTCTCAAGCTGGGGGGAAGCCATTTCGAATGTACTTCCTCGATTTACTGCACGCAAGGTTGAAAGTTTAAAGGTAAATACAAATGAAGTTTCTCTTCCTGCTGAATTTCAGTTAAATGAAGAACAAGAAAAAGCATTTTCCTTAATCCGAACGCGAATTTTAGAAAATAAGTTTAGCGAACTCTTCATCTTTGGAGTGACTGGGGGCGGAAAAAGCGAGCTGTACATCCGAGCGATCAAGGAAACGCTTGAACAAAATAAGAGCGCAATTTGTCTTGTTCCTGAAATTGCCCTGACCGAACAACTCAGGTTTTTTTTCGTTCGTCACTTTCATGACAAGCTTGAAGTTCTACACAGCAAATTGACGGACCGTCAACGCGCTCAAGCGTGGCATCGAATCAAAGAAGGAAAGAAACAAGTGGTACTTGGGGCTCGCTCTGCCATCTTCGCCCCGACACCACGACTTGGCCTTGTTATACTTGACGAGGAACAAGAGGGAAGTTACAAGCAAGATCAAACACCGCGCTATCATGCACGTGAAGTGGCTCGGTGGCGCGCTCAAGATGTAGGCGCAACCTTAATTATGGGAACAGCGACGCCAACGCTCGAAACAATGTACCGGGCCTCAAACGGTGAAATCGAACTCTTAATGCTTTCCAAACGTACTGAAAATCGGGCGATGCCCGAAGTCAAAATTGTAGACTTAAAACAAGCAGATGAAATCGCAAAGAAACATACCATTATTTCCTCCCAGCTTCGTGAAGCTATTAACCAATCACTCTCTCAACAAAGTGGCATTCTGCTAATGCTTAATCGCCGCGGATTCTCAACTCATGTCCGATGTTTTAAATGTGGAAATGTTCTTTTTTGTTCTCATTGCGCAGTCGCTTTGACCTTTCATCAGGAAAGTCAAGAAGCACTTTGCCACTACTGTAACTTTCACACCCCGATTCCAAAAAGTTGTGCTCAATGCAGTTATCCCTTATTCAAATTCGCAGGCGTTGGAACGGAAAAGGTGGAAAGTGAGGTAGCTCGCCTTTTTCCAAAAGCCAGAATCGCCCGATTGGATACTGATACGGTCCGAAAAAGAGGCGCACATGAACAAATCCTTTCAAAATTCAGGTCGCGCGAAATTGACATCCTCATCGGAACGCAAATGATTGCGAAAGGTTTCGATTTTCAACATGTCACGCTCGTCGGTATTATTAATGCAGACACAGGACTCTTACTTCCTGACTTTAGATCGACTGAAAAAACATTTCAGCTCATGACCCAAATGGCAGGACGAACGGGAAGGGGAAAAGATCTTGGCCGCGTTTTCATTCAAACCTATTCACCCCACCACTACGCCATTCAATTTGCCGCCAAACATGATTATAGTGGATTTTACCGGGAGGAGATCGAGAGGCGCAAATCTCTTGCGTATCCGCCGTTTACGCGGCTCGTCAACGTGATATTCCGAGGAAAACAAGAACAAAAAGTACGCGACCAAGCTTGTGAACTCAGGAAGATGCTTGAACGGGTAGGGAACGCGAAAGACGTAGAGTTGATTGGGCCAGCGCCGCTGCCACTTTATCGATTGAGAGGACATTTCAGGTGGCATTTAATGCTGCGGGCGGCCGATTTAAACCCGATGCAAAAGGCGCTCAGAGATGCGTTGGAAGAAACAAAACGAAAAGCGGGCGTTTATCTTGCGGTTGACGTTGATCCGATCACCATTTTGTAAACTGCTTTCCCAAACATTGAAATTCGAACTCAAACACGATACGATACTGACAAACAAACGATTTTTATGGCCAGTCTAAAAGTAGTCACTTATCCGAATCCGGTATTATCAAAAAAAGCGGACCCTGTTACTGGCAAACTGACTCAAAGCAACCTGAAACTCGTGCGCGACATGATCGATACCATGTATCAAGAAGATGGAGTAGGCCTCGCCGCGCCCCAAATCGGCGTATCGCGACGGATTATTGTCGTTTCTCCGAACGCAACTCGTGGCGAAGAGAAAGTGTATCTCAATCCAGAAATTATTGAATCCTCGAGTGAACAAGCAGTGGATACCGAAGGCTGTTTAAGCCTTCCCAACGTTTCTTGTGAAGTCAGGCGGTCGAAGAGAATTAAATTTCAAGCGACGGATATCAACGGAAATAAAATCAGCCAAGAATTAGATGGTTTTCCGGCACGCGTGATTCAGCACGAAGTGGATCATCTCAACGGGATTCTCATTATAGACAAAGTCGATTTTAACCAACGCCAAACACTTTTAGGAGCATACCGACGCCTTTAGTGAAACAATGAGAATTGTCTTTTTTGGGTCATCTGAATTCTCTGTCCCTGTTCTCAAAGCTTTGCTTTCCTCAAAGCACGCCGTCGTGCAAGTCATTTCAACACCCGATCAAAAGCAAGGGCGCGGACAAAAAGTGGGCGCTTCGACCGTCAAGAGTTTCGCTTTAACTCAAAATCTTCCGATTATTACACCTGAAAAACTTTCACCGGCAAACGCTGTCGAAACTGTTGCAAAACAAGCACCGGACTTTTTAGTAGTAGCGTCCTACGGCAAAATGATTCCGGCAAGTATCTTTAAAATTCCGAAGATTGCTCCCTTAAATGTTCACCCCTCACTACTTCCAAAATACCGCGGAGCTTCTCCCATTCAGGAAGCGATTTTAGAAGGGGATGAAAAAACAGGGGTGAGCATTGCGGAGGTCACTAAAGATTTAGATGCCGGAGATCTTTTAGGACAAGTGGAAACTCCGATCAGTCCAAATGAAAATGCACATGAACTAAGCGGACGACTCGCAGAGCTAGGCGGGGAATTGCTTTTGGAGGTCATCAGACAATTTGAAAATGGGACGATTTTGAAAACTCCGCAAGACGCTTCAAAATCAAGTTATGCCAAAAAAATTACAAGCGAATCGGGGCGAATTAGTTGGATGAAATCAGCACGGGAAATTCATAATCAAGTACGGGCTTATCATTCTTGGCCTTCCGCCTTTACTTTCTTTCACAACAAACGTTTGAAGGTGATTGAAACTCGGGTTGTAGAAAATGACTCAGGCGAAAAAAGTGCGGGCGAAATCAAAGAGATTAAAAAAGGAGAGTCGCTCTGGGTTCAGGCGGGTCGAGGAATCTTAGCCCTTGTCCGCGTCCAGCTGGAAGGGAAACGCGAAATGAACGCTTTTGATTTTGCAATCGGCCAAAGAATACAAATGGGAGAGCGATTTGAATCATGAAAAAAACGTGCATTCTCCATCTCACGACCCATCTTAACATTGGTGGCATCACTTCCTATATCAAACTCCTGACCAAGGAAATGCAACGAATGCCTTATGAGCTTTATCTTGTTTCGAGCGGTGGAGCACAGGAAGAAATAATCAAAACCCAGGGGGTTCATTGTTTCAGATTCAACATTCGCACAAAAAGTGAATTAAGTCCAAAGTTGTATTTTGCTCTTCCTCGATTGCTTGCTTTAATTCGCCGAGAAAAAATCGATATGATTCACGCACACACACGAGTGACGCAAGTTCTCGCTTGGTGGGTAAGATGGTTAACGGGAACGCCCTACGTCTCAACTTGCCACGGCTTTTATAAACGGCGGATTGGTCGCAGAATGTTGCCTGCGTGGGGAAATCATGTCATTGCCATCAGCAAACCGGTCGAAGGGTCGCTCCTCCAAGATTTCCGGGTTAAACGTGACGAAGTAAGTACCATTTTCAATGCCATTGATATTGGAGAACTTCTAAGTCGGTATGAGCAAAAAAAATCTGAGGCTATTCGACAGGAACTGAATATTTCAAAAACTAGCAAGGTTATTGGCATTGTGGCGCGGGTGGTCGAAGATAAGGGGCATGAGTATTTCCTCCGAGCTGCCGCCAAACTAGTTTACGATTCGTTTCCAGATTTGAAGATACTCATCGTCGGAGAAGGACCTTTCCTTAAAAGTCTTCAGGAGCTTGTCTCAAGACTGAAACTAGAACGAGCAGTTATTTTTACAGGTAATATTAACGACGTTACCTACGCACTTTCGGTCATTGATATTTTTGTTCTTCCGGCAGTTTGGCGAGAAGGCTTCGGCCTTTCGATCATCGAAGCAATGGCAGTCTCGAAACCTGTCATTGTGACCAACATTTGGGCACTGAATGAACTCGTTCAAAACCGTGTCAACGGACTTTTGGTAGAACCGAAGGACATAGACGGTCTTGCGCTTGCCATTAAAGAATTGTTAACGGATGAAAAATTGTACCGCACTGTTGCAGCGAATGGGTCACAAACGGTGAAGCGGGAATTTTCGATTAGTCAAATGGCAGAGCGCATTGACAAGCTATACCAACAGATTCTATCCGAAAATCACCACTCTGGAAATCGTTCTTGACCATCTGTGGTGATCACAGTAAAATAAACTTTCTTATTCCCAGTGAATCCATTGTCTCACTCTTGATCATAAGGAGGGTTCTATTCAATGAAGGTACGAGTTGGCATTAACGGATTTGGCCGAATTGGGCGTATGGTGTTTCAAGCCATTTGCGATCAGGGACTACTGGGCAAAACAATCGACGTCGCTGCTGTCGTGGATGTGACCACAGACGCTAACTATTTCGCTTATCAACTTAAATATGACTCCATTCATGGCCAATTTAAGCACACCGTTTCCACTGCCAAAAGCGATCCTGCCAAGGGAGAAGCTGATATTTTGGTTGTGAATGGTCATCAAATTAAATGTGTGCTCGCCACCAAAAATCCGTCCGAGCTTCCTTGGAAAGCATTAGAAGTTGATCTCGTCATCGAATCTACGGGATTATTTACAGACAGCGAAAAAGCTGCCGGCCACCTTCAGGCGGGTGCTAAAAAAGTAATCATTTCCGCCCCTGCTAAGGGAGATGTAAAAACGATCGTCATGGGCGTCAATGAAAATGAGTATGACCCCGCTCGGCATCACATCATTTCGAACGCAAGTTGCACGACCAATTGTTTGACCCCGCTGGTCCATGTGCTCCTCAAAGAGGGAATTGGGATTGAAACGGGATTGATGACGACCATTCATTCTTATACGGCGACCCAGAAGACGGTAGATGGTCCATCTAAAAAGGATTGGCGTGGAGGTCGAGCTGCCGCAATCAATATCATTCCATCGACGACAGGGGCTGCAAAAGCAGCCGGTGAAGTATTACCTGCCGTAAAAGGAAAATTGACGGGGATGGCCTTTCGAGTTCCCACACCCAATGTATCCGTGGTAGACTTAACCTTTAGGAGTACCAAAGATACCTCTATTGAAGAAATCGACGCACTCCTCAAGAAGGCTTCGGAAACTTATCTCAAAGGGTATTTGGGATATGTGAAGGAAGAATTGGTTTCAACCGATTTTATTCACGATAGCCGTTCGTCGATCTATGATTCATTGGCAACTTTACAAAACAATTTGAAGGGCGAAAAACGATTCTTCAAGCTTGTTTCTTGGTACGACAATGAGTGGGGTTATTCGAACCGCTGTGTTGATCTCGCTGTTTTTATCGCTCAAAAACTACCCCAAACTGCTGGCGTTCGCTAACCCAAACGCTTAGTCTTGAAGAGAGATCTCTCCCACATGAACTGCCAAACGGTAAAAGATGTTGAGGTGAAGGGAAAACGTGTTCTCGTCCGCGTGGATTTTAACGTGCCAATAGATTCTAAGGGGAACGTGATGAACGATACGCGAATCGTTAAAACACTTCCCACCATTCAATATCTGGTGAAACAGGGAGCACGCACAATTCTCATGACGCATCTTGGAAGACCCAAAAGTAAAAAGGATGTACAATTCAGCCTGAAGTTTGTCGCAGAGCGGCTCTCTAAAATTCTAAAGCAACCTGTAAAATTTGTTCCTGATTGTATCGGACCAAGTGTTTCAAAAATAACCTCGGCCCTCAAAAATGGGGAAGTGGCACTTCTCGAAAACGTTCGGTTTTATTCAGAAGAAGAAAAAAACGACGCTGAATTTTCAAAATCACTTGCCTCCCTTGGCGAAATTTATGTAAACGATGCCTTTGGGGCAGCTCATCGAGCCCATGCTTCTACGGCTGGAATTGCAAGGTATTTACCGAGCGTTGCAGGCTTGCTTTTAGCGAAAGAGGTTGAATATTTTGATCGCGTCCTCGGGAATCCCGATCGTCCCTTTGCGGCGATCTTGGGCGGTTCGAAAGTAGTGGACAAAATCAAGGTGATTGAAAATCTGATGACTAAGGTGGATTATCTGCTGGTCGGGGGCGCAATGGCTTATACGTTCTTAAAAGCAAGGGGTTATAAAATCGGGAATTCAAAATTTGATTTTGAAGGTTTTGAAATTGCGAAACAGATTCTTGAAAAAGCGAAGCAATCGAAAATTCAGTTTGTCCTCCCGCTTGATCACATCATTGCCGAAACGGTAACTGAAACAGCAAAATCAGATATTTCAGAAATCGATATTCCCGATGGGTGGATGGGAGTTGATATCGGGCCTAAAACAGTGGAGCGTTTCCAAGCAGCATTATCAAAGGCAAAAACGATCGTCTGGAATGGCCCGTTGGGCGTATTCGAAATCAAACCCTTTTCCAATGGGACTCGAGCCATCGCAGAACATCTTGCCAGTTTAAAAGACACAACCACTGTTATCGGGGGCGGAGAAACCGCGGCTGCGATTGCGGAGTTAGGGCTGGAAGATAAAATGTCGCACGTTTCAACTGGCGGAGGAGCTTCCTTAGAATATTTGGAAGGAAGAGTTCTCCCTGGAATTGAGGCGCTCGCGAAGCAGGCGCGCCGCGAAAAGGTGGCAAAATGAAGCATCCTTTGATCGCTGGAAATTGGAAAATGTTTAAAACCATCCCAGAAACTGTTAATTTGATCAATATCATTAAAGCCGGCGTACATAAAATTACGGACTGCGACATTGTGGTGTGCCCAGCCTTTACGACGCTCGCTGCTGTTTCAAAAGAAATCGAAGATACCAAGATCGAGCTGGGCGCGCAAAATATGCATTACGAAACAGAAGGCGCGTTTACGGGTGAAATTTCTCCGCTCATGCTCAAAGATGTTCGCTGTCGATATGTCATCTTGGGACATTCTGAACGCCGCCAACATTTCAAGGAAACCGATGAATTGATTAATAAGAAGGTAATGGCCGCTCTCAAATACAACCTAGTCCCCATTCTCTGCGTAGGCGAAACGCTCGAAGAACGAGAAGCGCGCCACGCCTTTGAAGTAGTCAAGCAACAGTTTGACCGATGTCTTAAAAATTTAAAAGCCGAGGAAGTCGCACGCGTTGTCATCGCTTATGAACCCGTTTGGGCCATTGGAACGGGGAAGACCGCCACTCCTGAACAAGCAGAACAAATGCATTCTTACATTCGAAGGCTCTTGAATGAACAATTTGGAGAAGAAGTGGGAGAGAAAGTTTATATTCTGTACGGTGGCAGCGTCAAGCCTGACAACATTGCTCAACTGATGGCAAAGCCCAATGTTGATGGAGCGTTAGTGGGCGGAGCGTCAATTAAAGCTGAATCCTTCATCCAAATTGTAAGCAACGCAAGCTCCAAGGAAGCCGCCAATGCGCCGAACCGATAAAGGAAACTAAAGTGATCATTACGGTCGTTATTCTGCATATCATCGTTAGTATTTTTCTAATCGCTGTTATTTTGCTCCAAGCGGGAAGGGGGCAAGGCCTCAGTTGGGGTGTTTTTGGTGGAAGTCCCGAATCAATTCTGGGAACTAAAACCGCAAGTTTCTTAAGTCGTCTCACGACTGCTTGTGCTATCCTTTTCCTTTTTACTTGTATTGCACTTAACATTATTGAAACGCGAAAATCAAGCTCATTGCTCACCAAACAAAAAATAGCTTCTCAAATCGATCTCGCAAAAGTGAGTAAAATCTTGGAAGAAACCGAACAAGCAAACGCTAAAGAGAAAAAAGTTCCGATGCAGCCTCCGAGCGCAATACCTCTAGCGACCTCTGAACCTGAGAAACCAGCTGCCCAAGCTCCCACGCCAACCGCTCCACAAGAGTAAATACAAGATTCCTCCCGCGCGTTTAATACTCGACAGGAAATTCCAGATATTTTATGATGGGGTTTATGCAAACCGAGGAAAAGTCCGCTAGATTTGTTCGAGGAATAGGACCAAAGCGTTTCGAGGCGCTCACGCGACTTGGAATTAGAAGCATTAAGGATCTTTGTTATTTTTTTCCCCGCCGCTACGAAGATCGCGCCCATTTCCAATCGATTGGAGAAATCCAGGCCAGCAAGGACGTGACGATCAAGTGCCAAGTCATTACGCTTGGAGTCCGAGTGCTCAAAAAAATGAATGTGTTTGAGATGGTGGTCGGTGATCCCACTGGAATCATTCCCGCCATCTGGTTCAACCAGCCTTATTTGAAAAACCAATTTAAAGTTGGTGACCCAATTATTTTAAGCGGTAAAGCTGACGTCTACCAAGGGCGGCTTCAAATTAACTCGCCTGAATATGAGCAAATTCAAGAAGGGGAAACTGAAACCATTCATACGGGACGAATCACCCCCATCTATTCTTTAAGCGAAGGGCTCGCCCAACGATCTCTTAGGGTGGCGATGAAAGAAGTGGCCGATCATTACGTCTCGAAGGAGATTAAGGAATATCTGCCCGAGGAGATTCGGAAAAAACATGGTTTGATGGATTTGCTCCCTGCTATCCAAACGATGCATTTCCCTACGGACCTGGATTTGCTTGAGGCAGCTCGAAAACGAATCATTTTTGATGAATTTTTTCTGTTCGAACTGAACCTTCTTTTCAACATGCGTCTGGTTCAACTCAAAGAACGCACAACCCCTTTTCGTTATGGCCGCGAAACCCTTGGCGAATTTAAGAATATCTTGCCTTTTTCCTTGACAAACGGGCAAGAAAACGCAATTCAAGAAATTTTACACGATGTCACAAGCGAAATTCCCATGAACCGGCTGCTCCAAGGCGACGTGGGATCTGGAAAGACGGTCATTGCCGCATTTTTACTTTGTCTCGTAGCTAAAAATGACCTGCAAGGCGCTTTTCTCGTGCCGACGGAAATTCTTGCGGAACAGCACTATCAGACGCTCGAACGCCTCCTCAAACCATTAGGGGTACACCTCACCCTACTGACAGGAAGCATTGAAAATGAGGAACGCAAAAAGACGATTCAAAACATTGCGATGGGAAAACTACAAATCGTGGTTGGAACGCACGCCTTACTCCAAGAGGACGTTGAATTTAGTCGTTTGGGTCTTGTGGTGATTGATGAACAACATCGCTTTGGGGTAAGACAGCGTGCCAAATTAATCTTAAGAAAACCAAGACCCCACCTTTTGGTAATGACCGCTACTCCCATTCCAAGAACCCTTGGGCTTACCCTTTATGGAGATCTTGATATTTCAACCATTGACGAACTTCCAAAGGGCCGCAAAGAAATTAAAACCTATTGGATTAGCCAGGAAAAAGAAACAGAAGTTTTGGAACATATCCGATCCCAAATCGTTGAAAAAAATGATCAAGCTTACATTCTTTTCCCGCTCATTGAAGAAAGTGCGCGCTTTTCTAAACAACCGATGGCGGAAGAGCAATATGCATTAAGTGCTGCAAAAAAGGAATACGAACGCCTTCGCTTAGGGATTTTTAAGAAAATTCCAATTGGTCTTATTCATGGTAAGTTGTCCAAGAGAGAACGTGACGAAGTCATGCAAAGATTCCATAGGGGTGAGATCAAGGTTTTGGTCGCAACTTCTGTGATCGAGGTGGGAGTTGATAATCCCAATGTGACATTTATCGTAATTGAAAACGCAGAACGTTTTGGCCTTTCCCAGCTCCATCAAATGCGCGGGCGTGTCGGGCGCGGAAATAAACAAGCCACATGTTTCCTGTTTGGTAACCCAACCACCGAAGAGGGGAAAACGAGGCTTCGAGCGCTTACCAAAACACAAGATGGATTCGCGATTGCTGAAGAGGATCTTAAATTGCGCGGACCAGGTGATCTTTTTGGAACAAAGCAAAGCGGGATACCCCTATTTCAAATTGCAGATCTTATTCGAGATGCAGAAATACTCATTACGGCTCGAAAAGACGCAAAACAAATTTTGGACTCTGATTCAGAATTGAATCAATCAGAACATTATCTTCTCGTTCAAGAAATGCACTACAGACGTCAACGTTTCCAAACCCAATGAGGATTATCAGCGGCAGATTTAAGAGTCAAAAAATTTTCTTCCCCAAAACGCACCAAACCCGTCCTGTGACAGACCGGGCTAAAGAAACCATCTTTAACGTGCTCGGATCGCTCCCGGAAGGCGCATTGGTGCTCGACCTTTTCGCTGGAAGTGGGAGTTTGGGTCTTGAGGCATTAAGCAGGGGGGCAAGTACCGCTTGTTTCGTCGACCAAGCTCTTTTTTCCACTTCTTGCATCAAGCGCAATCTGGATAAACTACGCTTGAATCACGTGGGTTTTGTCATCAAATCACCAGTCCAACAGGCGATCAGAAACCTTATAAAACAGGAAAAAAGCTTCAATCTGATCTTTCTCGATCCTCCTCATAATAAAGGACTTATAAAAAAAATCTTGCACCAGCTAGACCATTCTGATATAGTACCTCCCCTCGGAATTATAGTTGTGGGACACTCGAACCAAGAAGGCCTACCCCAAGATCTGGAAACGCTTTGCAACCAGCGAAGTATTAAGATTGGGCAAACCTTTGTAAGTTTTTTGGCGAAAAAAGAGGAACGGTAACCCTTGAATAAAAAAAGCCGCGCACTTTATCCTGGCAGCTTCGACCCAATTACGTATGGTCACATCGACTTGATCGATCGTGCCCTAGAACTTTTTGACGAAGTATATGTGGCTATTGCGATGAATAATGAGAAACAACCGCTTTTTACCGCTAAAGAGCGACTTCACATGATTGAACAAGTGGTAGGAAAAAGAAAAGGAGTTATCGTTGATTCGTTTGACGGCCTGATGGTTGATTACGCGCGCTCAAAAAAAATTAAGACGATCATTCGAGGCTTGAGAGCCACCTCCGATTTTGACTACGAATTTCAAATGGCTCTTACAAACCGCGAACTTGCTGAGAACATTGACACCATTTTTCTGATGCCTTCAGAAAAGCACTTTTATCTTTCATCACGACTCATTAAAGAGATTGCGCAATTAGGGGGAGAAGTATCTCGATTTGTGCCACCATTGGTGGCACGTGTACTTAAAAAACAATTCGGTTGCTGAATCGTTTTAGCATCGGGGTTCCCCCAGAATCATGATTATTAAGATTGCTGTTTTGAAAGAAGATTTACCGAAAGAGCTCAAGGCAAGTTACGATGCCAGAGAACTTGATCTTGAGTTTGTTGATTTTCACTATCTCAAAAAAATCTTGCTTCAAGGAATTGCAGAACGAATTCGGCAAACACTTACATTTCGGGGAACACTTTCAAGCCGAATTGAACAAATCTGTGGACGTTGCTTAGGGTCGATCGAAAACGACTTGTCAGCGCCTTTCGATCTTTCGTACGATATTACCAATAAAGAATTGATCGATACGACCGATGACTTGAGGGATATTTTGCTCTTGGAACATCCCGAACGATTTTTGTGCAAGTCCGATTGCCTCGGCATTTGTGTTCAATGCGGCGTCAATTTGAACAACGAACAATGCCGATGTACAAAATAAAACTTAAGAAGGGTAACTGATGGCACATCCAAAACGAAGACATTCAAATTGCAGAACACGTCTGAGAAGAACCCATGATCGCCTTGCGATCCCTTCGCTCAGTAAGTGCCCCAACTGCGGACATCTTTTCATTCCTCATCGTGTCTGTACCCAGTGCGGCTATTACAAAGGACGTCAAGTCGTTACCATTCGGGCGAAATCCAAAAAGGGAGATAAAGGAACATCCTCATGATCAAAATTGCCGTTGATGGAATGGGTGGCGATTACGCACCGCAACTGGTTGTTGAAGGTGCTGTGCAAGCCGCTAGCTATTTTGACGATCTAGAAATTATCATTGCGGGCAGAGAAGACGCCATCAAGCGAGAGCTTTATCGCCACAAAGTTCCAGGAGGTAAGATCTCAATTCGCCATGCCTCCGAAGTGGTGGAAATGGGCGATTCACCCGTCCAAGCTATTAAAAAGAAAAAAGACTCTTCTCTTGCAGTTTCTATCCAACTACTCAAACAGCGAGAAGTGGATGCGGTTGTCACCGCAGGGAATACGGGCGCTGCCGTAGCTGCTTCGACTCTTAATCTTGGACTTTTAACAGGGATTAAACGGCCAGGCATTGCGATTGCCGTTCCGACCCTACATGGAATTACAATTGCTATTGATGTTGGAGCAAACATTGATCCTTCTCCAGAACATTTACTCCAATATGCCATTATGGGAGATGTCTATGCACGCTACCTTCTCAAAAAGAAAAAGCCAAGTATCGGGCTTCTCAACATAGGTGAAGAGGAATCCAAGGGAACCGAAACGATTCAAGAAGCCTATAAATTAATTCGAGATTCAAGCCTTCACTTCTTGGGAAATATTGAAGGACGTGATTTTTTCACAGGAAAGTGTGATGTTATCGTTTGTGACGGATTTGTTGGGAATGTGGTCTTAAAAATGACCGAAAGCATTCTCGAGATGATGATCACGCTCATCAAAAAAGAAATACAGAAAGATTTTCTTGCTCAACTCGGAGCTTTTTTTTGCAAGCCTGCCTTTGAATCCATTCGACGTGAAACCAATTATGAAGAAGCGGGTGGCGCTCCACTGCTCGGTGTTGACGGAGTCGTGATTATCGGACATGGAATTTCCTCTGCAAAAGCGATCCGCAATGCCATTCGCGTAGCGCGCGAGGCCAATATCGAGCGAGTGAATGAACGCATTGTGGAAGGAATTTCAAACCACTTCGGTAATCATAATTCATCTCAAAAATTCATTCCAATTCCAAGGGTGAATCCGTAACTATGAGTAATCGTCGGGTCGGTATTTTAGGACTCGGAGCTTATCTTCCTGAGAAAGTCCTGACCAATTTCGATCTAGAAAAGATGGTGGACACAACGGATGAGTGGATCACTACCAGAACTGGAATCCGCGAAAGACGTATCGTCGAGAAGGGAACTGCTACAAGTGATTTAGCAGCTCGCGCAGCAAAAGAAGCAATCCAAAGTGCTAAATTAACACCTGCCGATATCGATTTGATCATTGTTGCCACTATTTCACCCGACATGCTCATGCCCTCTACGGCTTGCATTGTTCAAGAAAAAATCGGAGCCAAATGCGGAAGTTTTGACATTTCTGCAGCTTGTTCCGGTTTCCCGTATGGACTTGCCATTGGCGAGGGGCTTGTACGTTCTGGCGCGTATCGACACATCCTTGTTATCGGAGCAGAGGTAACTTCAAGTTTCATCAACTGGAAGGACCGTTCCACTTGTGTACTTTTTGGTGATGGGGCAGGAGCGGCTGTTGTGGGTGAGGTTCATGACGGTCATGATATTCTCGCGACTTACCTTGGAGCAGATGGATCGCAGGCGAAGTTGTTGCAAATTCCTGCGGGCGGTTCTGCGATTCCGCCCACTACAGAAACGATCAATTCAGGTCTCCATTTCGTTCAAATGGAGGGCTCTGAAGTTTTTAAGTCGGCAGTTCGCACCATGGTAGATGCTATCACTGAGGTAACCCGCCGCGCCAATATTAAACTGGGAGAGATTGATTGTTTTATTCCACACCAAGCTAACCTTCGAATTCTAAATGCTGTTGCGGAGCGAATGGGAATCCCATTTGAAAAAGTGTATGTGAATTTAGATCGATATGGAAACATGTCTGCTGCCTCAACGATCGTGGCACTTTACGAAGCTGTAAAAGAAGGAAAAGTGAAAAAGGATTCGAATGTGGTGCTCGTTGCTTTCGGAAGCGGTTTAACTTGGGCGGCCTGTGCGATTCGGTGGTAATGAAATGAAAGAGATTGGGTTTTTATTTCCCGGACAAGGTGCACAAGCCGTTGGAATGGGTAAGAAATTTTATGAGGTGAGTTCTGAGGCGCGTTCCGTTTTTGACCAAGCAAATCACATTCTGGGTGTTTCGCTTACCAAACTATGCTTTGAAGGTCCTGAGAATGAACTCGCGCGAACTTTTAATGCACAAACAGCTTTATTTGTAACCGGCCTCGCTATTCTCGAATCGCTTCGCGCCCAGTTTCCGCAATTAAAACCAAAACTTGCGTGCGGACTCAGTCTTGGTGAGTTTACAGCGCTGATTGCTCTCGACGCCATTACCTTTGAAGATGGTTTAAAACTCGTCGGACGAAGAGGCGAACTCATGGAAGAAGCAGCACGAAAAACTCAAGGTACGATGGTTTCTCTTTTAGGATTTTCGATTGAAGATTGCGCCCTCGTTTGCAAAGAAACTGGAGCCGAAATTGCCAATTTGAACAGTCCAGAACAAATCGTGATTTCTGGATCGCTAGAAGCTGTGAACCGTGCTTCAGAACTTGCTAAAACAAGAGGGGCGAAACGCGTTACCCCCCTTAAAGTTGGAGGGGCATTTCATTCCTCATTAATGGGCCATGCAAAAGCAGGCTTAGAAGCTGCACTAAAACAAGTTAAAATCAGAGAACCACGCGGAATCTTTATTCCGAACGTAACCGGCACACCCGTCTCAAACCCAGAGGAAATCAGGACACTTCTCGGCCAACAACTGACCAGCCCGGTCCAATGGATTAAGACTATGGAAACAGTTGGACGCCTTGGGGTTAAAGATCTTCTTGAAATTGGACCTGGCCGTGTGTTAAAAGGTTTAGCCCGTAAAATCAACCAAGAGTTGACGGTAACTGCGATTGAGAAACCAGCAGATTGGGACGAATTCAAACCTATATTAGTGACGTCGTTATGAACTTAAAAGATAAGGTTGCAATTATTACTGGTGCAAGTCGCGGAATTGGAAAAGCGATTGCTATTTCATTTGCAAAGGCAGGAGCAAAGATAGTTTTATGTGCCTCAAAACCTGATCTTCTGGCACAAGTTTCTGGCGAAATTGAACAGCTTACGGGACAAAAACCGATGCATTTTGTATTCGACATTAGGGATGGTAAGAAGATAGAGGAAGTCGTCAAAAAAACGCTTGACACCCATTCTCGGATCGATATACTCGTCAACAATGCAGGGACTACACGAGATAAACTTCTCGCATTGATGTCTGAAGAAGATTGGGATTTCGTTCTTTCGACAAATCTAAAAAGCGTATTCTTATTCACCAAGGCAGTTCTGAGACCAATGATTAAGCAGCGTAGCGGAAGAATTATCAACATGAGCTCCATTGCTGGAATCACGGGGAATGCAGGACAAGCCAATTATGCTGCGTCAAAAGGTGGAATCATTGCCTTCACCAAAACTGCTGGGAAAGAACTCGCAAAACGCAACATCACTGTCAATGCTATTGCGCCTGGGTTTGTTGAGACGGATATGACCGCCCAGCTTGGTGAAAAGGTGATCGAAGAAGTAAAAACGAGAATCCCGCTAGGGCGCTTTGGAACAACCCAGGACATCGCAAGTTTGGCTTTATTTTTAGCTTCCGAAGAAGCATCTTATATCACTGGGCAAGTCATTAGCGTTGACGGCGGACTAAGTATGTAACCTAATCAAGGAGGACGAAGAATGGCCGCATCGGATAAAATTACTGAAATCATCGTCGAACAACTGGGAGTGAAAGCGGAAGAAGTAACTCCCGAAGCATCCTTTGTTGACGACTTGGGAGCTGATTCACTTGATACCGTTGAGCTCGTGATGGCTCTTGAAGAGGAATTCGGAATCGAAATTCCAGATGAGGATGCAGAAAAGATTCAAACGGTAGGGGACGCTATTAAATACATCGAAGAGAAATGCGCCAGCAAATAAGGCGAACCCCTTTTCATGTTTCTCTTTCCTTCCCAATCTTCAAGGCAGCATGAATCACCGCGTCGTTCTTACGGGTCTGGGTTGTGTAACACCCATTGGAAATTCTGTTGAAGAGGCATGGAATTCTCTCCTCAAAGGGAAAAGTGGGACGAATCTCGCAACTCAAATTGAGCCAGACTGGTTTTGCTCCAAAATCACCGCTGAAGTAAAAAACTTTGACCCCTCGAAATATTTAGCCCCAAAATTAATTAAAAAATCGGACCGCTTTGTACACTTTGCTGTTGCAGGAAGTAAGATGGCGGTTCAAGATTCGGGCCTCAACTTCGCCAAGGAAGACTCTGACCTCTGTGGTGTCCTGATTGGTTCTGGTATCGGTGGACTCCGTACCATTGAAGAGCAACATAAAGTCCTACTTGAAAAAGGACCAGGCCGTATTTCTCCTTTTCTCATACCCATGCTGATTGTCAATATGGCTCCGGGACAAGTTGCGATTGAGCTCGGCTTGAAAGGACCAAATAACTGCGTGGCGACAGCTTGTGCAACGGGGTCTCATGCGATTGGCGATGCGTTCAAAATTATTCAAAGGGGAGAAGCGAAAGTCATGTTAGCGGGAGGAACGGAAGCTTGTATCACCCCCTTAGCGTTTGGCGGATTTGATGCGATGAAAGCGCTTTCCACTCACAACGAAGAACCTGAAAAAGCCTCACGGCCATTTGACAAAACGCGGGATGGTTTCGTCATGGGAGAAGGTTGTGGAGTTGTTATTCTAGAAGAACTGCAACACGCACTTAAACGGAACGCTAAAATTTACTGCGAGATGGTAGGCTATGGCATGACTTCAGATGCGACCCATATGACCGCGCCTGACCCGGAAGGGCGGGGGGCGGCACGCTGCATGGCCATTGCACTTAAGGATGCCGGCGTCAAGCCCGAAGAAGTGAATTATATTAATGCACATGGTACTTCTACACCCCTCAATGATAAGGTGGAAACCATTGCAATCAAAAAAGTGTTCACGGAACCGATAGCCAAAAAACTCATGGTGAGTTCAACAAAGTCAATGACCGGCCATCTCCTCGGCGCTGCAGGCGGTGTAGAAGCTATTTTCACGGCGCTTGCGATCAAAAATGAAGTTGCACCACCCACCATTAATTACCGTCATCCCGATCCAGAATGTGACTTGGATTACGTCCCGAATGAACCCAGACAAGCGAAAATCAAGGTAGCGTTGTCAGATTCGCTTGGCTTTGGTGGCCACAATGCCTGCATCTGCCTGAAACGTTTTGAAGGCTAGACCTCCTTCAAATTATCTGTTAAACTTCCTCTTTATATGGACGATAATAGGATAGTGACGGATTCTAACCATGCATCTTAAGAAAATTGAACTCTTCGGGTTCAAATCTTTCGCCGATAAAACCGAAGTTCATTTTGAACGAGGCGTTACCTGCATCGTCGGCCCTAACGGTTGTGGCAAGAGCAACATCTCGGATTCTATCCGATGGGTTTTAGGGGAACGAAGCGCTAAGCTCCTCCGTGGTTCTAAAATGGAGGATGTCATCTTCTCCGGAACAGACTTCAGAAAACCGCTGAACTTCGCGGAGGTTTCTCTCACAATTGACAACACCGATCAAAAACTCCCAATTCAATACGAAGAAGTGGTCATTACCCGGAGACTAGATCGCTCAGGAGAAAGCGAATATTTAATCAATAAAACCC
>JACOVU010000015.1 GCA_016177155.1 Candidatus Omnitrophota bacterium
CTTCTGGATATTGAATGGTGACCATAGCCGCAAATTTTCTGAACAGCCCAACCGAATGAAAAATATGGAGCGTTAAGTTCTTGAAGAAATGCCTAGAAGTTAAGAGAACTCCGCGAAACACCTCGGGAAAATAAATGCGCTCCCAAAAATTCAGCTTTGGCCGATTGACAATTTTAGTTCTGATCATCCCACTACCCAGGCTACCCAGCCATAATGTTTTGCCATTAAAATCAAACCCGCAGTCACAAATACGTTTGCAAGCCCAATCGGAAACATGTACTTCCAACCTAATTTGAGTAACTGGTCATAACGAAAACGCGGAAGTGTCCAACGCACGGTCATAAAAAGCCAGCAGAAAAATAACACTTTCAAAATAAAGGAGGTGATCTGGAGTAAGGAAACGAGAAGTGTTGGAAGTGCTACCTCGAGTCCCCATGGAAATGCAAATCCCGCTTGAGTTAGAAAAGGCACTTGCCAGCCGCCCAAGAAAAGCGTCGTGGCAAGAGTGGCAATCATGATGGTCTCAAGATAATCCGTGAAAAAAAACATACCAAACTTCATTCCGCTATACTCGACAAAATAACCAATGATTTCAGACTCTCCTTCAGGAACGTCAAAAGGAATGCGTTTCGTTTCAGCAACACCAGCGATTAAGAAAAGTAGAAAACCAATCGGCTGAAGTATTGCTCCCCAAAGCGGAAGCCAGCCAAAAAGATACGCACCCTGCGCCCGAACGAGTTCCTGAAGATTTAAACTTCCATAAATTAAGACGACCCCCATCACGGTAAGACCTATCGCAATTTCATAGGAAAGCATTTGACTGGTTGCCCGAAGACCTCCCAAAACCGCATAGTTATTGTTCGAAGAAAATCCCCCGAGTACCACGCCATATACTCCCATAGAAGCCATAGCAAAAATATAAAGCAGAGCAACATTAATGTTGGCGACCTGCAGGTTAATGGTGCGACCTGCAATTTCGATCGTGTTCCCAAAAGGAATTGCGGCAAAACCCAAGAGCGCAAAGAAAAGCGAAAGAAAAGGAGCAAGCGTATGAAGAAATTTATCCCCTTTGGGTGGAATATAGTCTTCTTTTGTAAACATCTTGATCGCATCTGCAATCGGATGGAAAAGCCCAAGCACATTAATCGGCCGCAAAAACCAGTTAATGGGTGCAGCCCACTTCCAAGGCAGCACCACCCAAGCGCGATTCGCGCCAATCCGGTCTTGTATCAGAGCGCTTTGTTTCCGCTCAATCCAAGTATGAAGCGCTGCAAGACTAAAGACAAAGGAAAGCACGATCACTGCTAGTGCAGCTTGGATCAAAACAATCTCAAACATTTCCTTTTATTCCCTGTTTGCCAATTTTTTCGTACGTCATGCCGCCAAAAAAGGAAACGGACCGCTTCAAACCCTCAAAGACCGCTTCCTCGTTCTTATAATTCCAATTGAAGCCAAACTTGTCTGCAAAAAGCATTAAAATTTCCAGTTCTGACTTTGACTCCCCTAAAGGCACAAGCGAACGCCGAATTCTTTGAACTCTTCCCTCGAAATTAGTAAAGGTACCATTTTTCTCGGCATAGGTTGCCGCAGGAAGCGCAAATTGAACCTGTTCCGAAGTCAGATTATGATTACTTCCGATAAAGACGCTTAACTCTAACTTGTGGAGGATGTCTGCTACATTTCGATCAGGATAAAGCGAAACCAGATCCTGGCCAAAGATCACAAGCCCTTTCAACTTGTCAGCAATGCAGTCATCTAGAAGTTTCCGAATGCTCTTTTCATTTTCTTCGAAACCAACCCATTCTGCTCCCTTTCGGTTTGGATGTTTATCCGCGCGGATCAAAAGCTCGTCCTGATCCCCCTCGCCCCTGCTTCGAACCAAATGCACTCGGTCAAGCCCAAGTTCCTTGATAAAAAGTTTTCGCGCGAGATAAATCTCTTCATTGGTAAGATCGGAAGAAATGAGAACTGCGATTTCATCTTTGGATGTCTTCAGGAGCTCTTTGAACACCTTGAGCAAGGAAGAAATCGTTTCAGACCAATCTGCCGTTTTCAAAACTCCATTCAAGCGTACAATCGGCTCTGTGATTCGGTCATGATCAATGGATTTGTAACCGTACCGACCTGCATCACACATCCACCAATCGTTGACCTCATCGTTATAACGCGGCTTAAGCCGCATCACCCGCTCGCCGTGTCCGTGGTGAGGCCGCTCCAAATTGGCTTCAATCGTGATATTGCAACCGCGCGAACATCCAGGGCAGATAGATTCTGTTTTTTGAAGATACCAAACGCGGCACTTAAACCGAAAATCGCGGTCCGTAAGCGCCCCCACAGGACAAATATCCGCCACACAACCTGAATATTTGTTATTCAATTCCCGGCCTGGATAAATTCCGATTTCGGAATGATCTCCACGGTTGAAAATTCCAAACTCGCTCGTTTTTGTAATCTCATCCGCAAAGCGCACGCAACGGGAACACAAAATACAACGCTCGGAATCCAGCATAATGGTCGGCCCGATGGGGCGAGCTTTTGCGGACTTCTTCACCTTCTTTTCATTCAGGCGGGAATTGTAAAGACCAAACTTCATATAATAATCCTGAAGCCAGCACTCACCCGCTTGATCACAAACGGGACAATCGAGAGGATGGTTGACGAGCAGAAATTCGAGAATGTGTTCCCTTAATTTCTTAACCCCCTCGGTTTGGGTATTCACCACCATCCCATCTTGGCACTGAATGTGGCAGGCGATTTGGGGCTTTGGCATTTTCTCGACCTCAACCAAACACATCCTGCAGTTTCCTGCAATGCTCAAACCTGGGTGCCAGCAATAATTGGGAATAAAAATTCCGAGCTTCTCAGCCGCACGAATAATCGTCGTGCCTTTGTCGACCGCAATTTCCTTGCCGTCAATCTTAAGCGTTAGCATAAGTCCCCTTGGGAATGACATTTCCTCCTATAAACTCTTCAAACTCACTTCTAAATTTTTTGAGGTAACTCAAAAATGTCATTTGCGCCCCATCAGCAAGCGCGCAAATCGTCGTCCCGCCCAAATACGCTCCGATGTCGAGCAAATTTTGAATGTCGCCCGGACGCCCTTTCCCGCTTACAACCCGGTTCAGAATCCGATAAATCCAGCCCGTTCCCTCCCGGCAAGGAGAGCATTGGCCGCAGGATTCATGTGCGAAAAATTGCATGGTGATCTGAAGAGCCCCTACCATAGAAACAGTTTCATCCATCACAATGACGCCGCCAGAACCGCCCATTGAGCCAATCGTCTTCAAAGAATCAAAATCCATTTTCACATCAATTTCATCCGCACGAAGGACAGCGGCTGAAAGACCGCCCGGAACCACGGCCTTCAACTTGTAGGGGCGACCCGACGGGTCGCCCCTACGCAAGCGGATGCCCCCTGCGTCTTCAATCAAATTGCGAAGGGGATAGCCCAAAGGCCTTTCATATATCCCTGGTTTTTCCACATGGCCGCTGACACTGAAAAGTCTCATCCCACCATTTCGTTCTGTTCCCAAACCCGCAAACCAATCAGCGCTGCGGTTTACAATAAACGGAAGATAGGAAAGCGTCTCAACATTATTGATGACCGTAGGACAACCGAAAAGACCGACCACGGCAGGAAATGGAGGCTTAAGCCTCGGATAACCCTTTCTTCCTTCTAGCGACTCTAAAAGTCCTGTTTCTTCTCCGCAAATGTAAGCGCCAGCTCCTCGATGCACTACGACGTCCAAATTAAAGGAAGTTCCAAAAATATTTTTCCCCAAATAGCCTTTTTCGTATGCCTCATTGACTGCCGCTTGAAGTCTCACACAGGGTTCTTCATACTCACCTCGAATATAGATAAACGCTTTATGAATCCCGACCGCATACGAAGCGAGAATCATTCCCTCGAGCAACAGATGCGGCACATAAGTCATAATGTATTTATCCTTAAACGTCCCCGGCTCACCTTCATCAGCATTCACGACGAGATAAATGGGCTTTCCGGTGTTCCGGGGAACGAAACTCCATTTCATGCCACAAGGAAAACCTGCGCCGCCCAGCCCCCTCAAATTCGAACGCTTGACTTCGCTCTCAATTTCCTCAGGTTTCATATTCTTAAGGGCGCGCTTCGCGGCTTCAAAACCGCCTTGCTCTAAATAGACAGAAAGCTTGTGAGCGCTTGGAATTTCGAAAAATCGCGAGATCAGTTTTTCCATTTTGAATTATTCCGTTTTGCCGATGTAATACTTGGCAAGAAACTGAGCTAATTTTTCCTTCGTCAGAGGACCGATATAATCTTGATTGATCTTCGCCATCGGTGCAATTTCACAAGCGCCCAGACATTCCACTTGATCCAATGAAAACTGGCCGTCCTCCGTCGTCTCGCCAGATCGAATCCCTAACTTGTCTTCCAAATATTGAATTAAATCTCCCGCACCTCTCAAGCTACAGCTGAGCGTTCGACAAATCTGAATGTGGCATCTTCCTTTCGGCTTCGAATAAAAAAGGGTGTAAAAAGTCATCAATTCTTTCACATCAGCGGGCGGAATTCGAAAATAGTCGGCGATCTCAAGCTCTGCATCAGGCGATATGGCGCCATGCTCTTCTTGAATGAGACGCATGACAGGAAGAACCGCGGCGCGCTTCACTGGATAATTGGCGCAAATCTGATCCGCCCGCTTTGTGAATTCTGGGGTAAAGATAATTTCGTCACTCATCCCATCACCTCACCACAACCGTCATTGCGAGGCAGCATTCCCAATGAGGCCGCAGAAAATGGGGACAGATTATAATCTGTCCCCATTTTCA
>JACOVU010000016.1 GCA_016177155.1 Candidatus Omnitrophota bacterium
ACTGTTTTTCGAATGCAGTCGGTGTAAGAAGCGCGGGTATCGATCAAGACATTATCGATATCGAAAATGACCGCATCAAATCGCATGGGCTTATGAAGTTACCGCGCCTTTTGTAGCAGAAGAAACAAGCTTGGCATATTTGGCCATGACACCGCTTGTGTAGCGCGGTTTTGGCAGCTTCCAAGTTTTGAAACGCTTTTTGATTTCAGCTTGAGAAACTGTGACATTGAGTCTTCGTTTTGGAATGTCAAAAGTGATTTTATCCCCGTCTTTTAAAATCGCAATCGGTCCTCGATCGACCGCCTCCGGTGCAATGTGACCGGCCATGAGACCATGCGTTGCACCTGAAAATCTTCCGTCTGTAAGAAGTGCCACGGAGTCCCCCAGTCCTTCCCCGACCAGCGCGGCTGTAACGCCCAGCATCTCGCGCATCCCCGGGCCGCCTTTTGGGCCTTCGTAACGGATCACGACTACGTCACCCGCTTTTATTTTTTGATCTTTCACGGCCTTGAACGCATCTTCCTCACAATTGAATACGCGAGCCGGGCCTGTAAAGGTAAGGCGTTTTTCACCCGCGACTTTTAACACACAACCTTCGGGTGCTAAATTTCCTTTGAGAATGACAAGACCACCGGTTGGTTTCAGCGGATGGTCAAGCGGCCGAACCACTTTTTGCTCCGGTGTTTCTTCGGCTTCATGCGCTTCTTCGCCAATCGTTCTTGTGGTTACGGTAAGCGAATCTTCATGTAAAATCTTGGCGTCCAAAAGTCTTTTCATCATAAGCCTCACACCGCCTGCTTCATAAAGATCCGTTGCCACAAACCGCCCGCCCGGTTTTAAGTCGCCTAAGAGGGGTGTTTTTTTACTGATTCGGTCGAAATCATTAATGGAAAGCTTTACTCCAATCTCGTGTGCGATGGCAATGAGATGGAGCACCGCATTGGTAGAACCTCCTGAAGCACACACCGCGGCGATGGCGTTTTCAAGTGACTTGCGTGTAATTATGTCCGCGGGGCGGATATTTTTTTTGAGGAGTTCCATCACGAGTTTTCCTGCTTGAATGCATGCCTCATCCTTTTTGGAATCCATGGCAGGAATGTCATTCATTCCCATGGGCGAAATTCCAAGTGCTGCAAAAGCCATCGACATGGTATTGGCCGTGAATTGTCCGCCGCAAGCGCCCGCAGCAGGGCAGGCATGATCTTCCAAGTCTTTGAGTTCATCCGCTGTCATTTTGTGTGCCGCGAATTTACCAACACCTTCAAACACATCTTGAATCGTCACATCATGACCTTGAAATTTCCCAGGAGCGATTGAACCGCCATAAATCATCAAACTCGGGATATTCATTCGGCAAAGCGCCATCACCGTGCCCGGAATTGTTTTGTCACAACCTGAAATGGCAATGATGCCGTCAAAATAATGTCCGCGCGCCACGAGTTCGATCGAATCCGCAACCACTTCGCGGCTGATTAAGGAAGTTTTCATTCCCTCTGTGCCCATCGTAATGCCATCTGAGATGGCAATGGTGTTGAATTCGATCGGAGTACCGCCCGCTTGACGCACGCCTTGTTTGATTTTTTCCGAAAGGCGTCTTAAGTGGAAATTACACGGCATGGTTTCGATCCAAGTGTTTGCGATTCCAATCATGGGGCGAGCGATTTCCTCATCCGTAAGTCCCATGGACTTGAGCATGGCTCGTGCAGGAGCGCGTGTCGGACCTTCCGTAATGAAGCAACTTCTTGTATTGAGTTTATCTGGCATTGGGAGACTCCTTTGAAAAAACCGTAGTCTAGCACATTATTCTTTGTATTGGGAGGGTCTTTTCGCAGGGAAATAAGGTGGAAAAAGAGGAATGCTTGCAATTCACTTTATCATAAGGTATATTTTAACTATCGAAATGCCCGCCTCTTTCTAAGGGAGGAAAGAAAGTATCTAAGTTGTTTCATTATATTTTTTTACCGCTTAACCACAATGTTTTAAAAAGTCATTCTAATTTCTTTTATTTGCATTATAGGTTAGCTGGTTCTGGCAGCTAATCAATCTATGTTCCAGAGGTGGGAACTTGCATTTTAAGAGGACAAAGCCCCTATTTTGGAAAACCACGTCTTTTGTTGTTCTGTTTTGTTTCACGGTAACAACCGTTGCATGGTCTAACCCCTCACTTGGTTCGGCATCGTTAAGTCTCGCCCTCCCTCGTCCATTTCGAGAACTCGGCACCCTTTCGCTTCCTGAGGCGCTCGGCCGGGTAGATGAGGTCTATCTCCCCGAAGGGATCAATTCAAATTCACCCCTCATTGTTTTTCTTCAAGATGCTCACGCCAATCTTGGCGCTCAAGAACATATTGCTCAAATCGCAAATGAGGTTGGGAAGAAACTGAAGATCGACGCCATTTTCAAAGAAGGGGGTTCAGGTGAGGCAGATTTAACCGAGCTCAGAAATTTTCCGGATCAGAAAATTAAAAGTTCCGTGGCGCAATTCTGGATGGAAGAAGCAGTTCTGTCAGGGATTGAACGCGAAGCCATCGTAAATCCAAAGCCATACCGATTTTTCGGAATCGAAGACCAAACAGCTTATGAAACCGGAGGGAAGTATTTTGTTGAGGCACATACACGTTCAAGTGATTTTCTCACTCCTCTCAAATCGCTCGTCCAAAACAACGATACCCAGCGTAAACAGTTTTACAATCCCGCCCTGTTCCGTTTCGAGGAACTGGTTTCCAAATTTGAGACGAAGCAAGAGTTAATTCCACTGGTAAGCCTCGTTGCGAACGAAGCTCGTAATTTACACATTAACCGCTGGAAATATCTTGAGATTGAGAAATTCATCGATCTCATCCTTCTGGAACTAGAAGGGGCGCGAACCGAACGGTTTTTTGAAATTCAAAAGACCCTCGAAGCCAAAAAGTTATTTGAAGAGATGGAACTGCTTAAAGGAGAAATTAAAGAAAAGTTATTCCAGAATAAAAAAGAACGGATTCTCGATCGGGAAGCGGAAATTCTTAAAGTTTTAAAAGCGCTGGTTTCGCTTGAGTGCACGCCCCAAGACTTTGAACGTTTTCTGAAACACCGCTCGTCTATTTCAAAATATGTTACCAAAAGGAAATTAAATCCGAAGGCTATCGAAGCAGCGGAAGCGTTTTATCAATCAGCGCATGAACGCGACCAATTACTTTTTTCTAATGTGAAACAGATCTTGGAGCGGGAGCAAATAAAACGTGCGTTTCTAGTCGCTGGAGGATTTCATTCTCCGGGCATGATCGAACAATTCCGAAAAAACAAAATTCCCTACGTTTTAATTACACCACAAATCTCAGAGCGCGATCTCTACGACCGTTACTTTGCCCGCATCGCAGGCAAGCGCGCCTCGATTGAAGATTTCAAATCAAAACGCCCGAATTTAGCAAACGTCTCTGCCTATGCAGCCGTTTCCGCTTTGCTTAATGGAGAAGAACCAAAGATTATATTTAATTCGATGAGGTTAACAAAGAAGAGGATAGAGATTAGTGGGAATGTTTCCGACAGCGCTCGCGGTATTGTTCAGCCTGTGACGAGCAAGAAAGCTACGATTTGGAATGTTTTCGCTTACTTAAGAGGTGCCAGGCAATACCAACTATGGAAAGGATTATCAGGGTTATTAGAATTTCCATCTCATTCTCCTCCATTATGGGTTGGGTACAACATGATTGCCATAATGACTAGCATTAGCATAGCACTCACCAAGCCTATTTTCCAGCTTAAAGGAAATTCACCGAATAATTTAGTAGCTAGACCTGCGGTACCGATAAATTGGGCAAAGGTCATCGCCGATTTAGCAATAAACTGGCTTTTCGCCGTTCCGATTTCTTTGAGCATGCTATCAAAAATAGGGACAGACACCTTATATGCTGCTCATCGTAATAAGGTGTCTGTCCCATTTTTGTTTTTGGGCGGCAACTTTGATAAGGAGAGCCCACGCGCCGAGGTGCGCTCAACCCCGGTTGGGCTGAGCACTCTCGCGCCGCAGGCAATGGAGAGCCTGCGTGCCGAGGTGCGGATTGATCTGTCCAGGGCGCAGACAATCGATCAAAAGACACAGCTTGAGGTCGGCGGGATTCTCATAAAAGGAAGAAACCGCTGGGTCATCAGAAGTACAAAGCCAAATTATGTTGAAGTCCAATCTGTGGATGAGAAAGGAGTTCCAGTTTCCAAGTTTAGGGTTCCCATGTTTCGTGGGACATTTAATGGAGCTAAATATATCTCTCCCGTTTCAGAAAAACCGAAAATAGAAAAGAAAGAATATAAGCCAGCGCCCCAAGCCATTCCAACGCCTGTGGCGGCTGCGATCACAGAAAAAGTGCAAGCTCCAGAACCAGCCAAGGTCATTCCGAAGCCTGAAAAACAAATAAGTTCACCGGTAATGCCCATGACGGAACAAGCTTCACAACCGGAACAAGTGGGGGAGCTTTTATCGAAGGATCAAGCCAAATTTATGCTGGGATATGGTTTTATTTCTAAGGATGAATTGAACCAACTCCTATCGGACCAACGTTATTCCTCTTACAGCCATAGAGATGTCCTCCAG
>JACOVU010000008.1 GCA_016177155.1 Candidatus Omnitrophota bacterium
AATAGAATGTAGGGGCAATTCATGAATTGCCCCTACAACCTCAACATCGCGAAACCGTTCCAGGACTTCATTGACCACTGCTTCATTTTCCTCAGGCGCAAAGGTGCAAGTAGAATAGACTAAAATACCCCCTGGCTTAAGCGCCAAGAGGGCTGAGTGAATCAATTTCTTTTGAATTTTCGAAACCGCTGTCACTTTTTCAAGCTTCCAGTAACGATAAGAAGAGGGTTCAGAAGTCAAAAAACGCCCCTCTGCGCTGCAGGGGGCATCCAGCAGCACGCGATCAAAACGTCCAGGATATTTTTTACCGATCCGTTCGCCATCCTCCAGCACAACAGTGACATTGCGCGCACCCTGCAATAAAATATTAGCGCGCAATTTTTCAAAACGAATTGGGTCGTTTTCCACAGCCAAAACTTCGCCTTCACCATTCATCCCACCACCCACCTTCGGCCCGAATGGCCGTCTTTCTTCGAAAGATCCGCCGTCGGCGGAAAAGGTAGGTGGTGGGATCATCATGGCGGAGATCTGAGTGGTCTTACTTCCCGGCGCTGCGGTTAAATCAAGTACGCACTCCCCTGGTTCTGGTTTAAGAACAAGCGGTGGAATCATGCTGGAAAGGTTTTGAATGTAAAGCTCACCTTTCAAATAAGCTTCTGTTTTTTCAAGTTCCCTTTGCGTACCTCGATGAACGACAAAAGCATCCGAGTACCACGAAACTTTTTCCAGCCTGAATCTTTGATGTTCCAACCTTTGCTGTAGAGGCGCAATGAATTGCGCCTCTACCTTTAAGGTGTTAACTCGAAACGTCGTAGGCTTGCGCTCGGTAAACGTATTGGCGATGGAATCAAACTTGTGCCGAGGAACAACCTGAGCAAGTCGTTTAAGAAAAAGTTCTGGGAGCTTTTGAACTTCGCTTCGCATAGGCGGGTATTATCCCACCACCTGCTTTTAGGAGCACGTGCTAATTTGATGTGCTCCTCCAACTCTGAGAGTTCTCGGCGCAAAGCGCCGAGGAAAGCAGGTGGTGGGATTATCCCCTATCATTCAATTCGATGCAACCTCATGGTGGGGTAGGTTCGCCTGAACATTTTGTTTGAGGAAAAGGGGGATTTCTGTCACAATGCGCTTTCGTGGTGCGAGGAGCAAAATTGGATACGAAACGAGAAGCGAAGGATTTAAGCGCGGTGTCCGGAACTTACGCGCTCCTGAGGAAGCAGATTCGGGGAATTCTTGCTCAAGCTCAGGAAAGAATTGAGCGCGAGAAGGTCGAGACGTACTGGCAGATGGGCCGGCTGATTCACGAACACATTCTTCATCACAAAGACCGGGCGGATTACGGGAAAAAAGTCATCGTTCGATTGCAAAAGGATTTGAGCGTTCACGAAACGGTGCTTCGAAGGACAATCCAATTCTACGAGGCCTTTCCAATTCACGCCACGTGGCGCAAATTGAGCTGGTCCCACTTCCGCGCACTCCTTTCCGTCGAAGACGATCAAAAACGCATTGAGCTGGCAAAAAAGGCCGACGCTAACAATTGGACTGTTCAAGAACTCGAAGCGCAAATCAGAAAACTGACCTCTCATAAAAAACAACTGCCCCACACCAATGCTTTATCCGCCCCACTCAAACTCAAAACACCTATTCTCGGGCCTCTCCATCATTACCAAATTAAAAACTCCGAGAACCTTCACTGGAACCGCGCGACACTGCTGGTAGATTTGGGTTTTACGGTTTACGCGGAAGCAGAAAGGTTTGAACTCCAAAAGATCAAAGAAGGCGACATCGTTGCTTCGGTCAAAGAAGAACACGACATTTACAACGTGAAAAAAGCGAAGGAGGCCACCCGAGATTCCCTGTTTACCTACAAGGCCTTTGTGGAACGCGTGATCGACGGCGACACGCTGAAGTTACAGATTGATTTGGGATTCGGGGTCTGGACTCGGCAGGTGATCCGTTTGCGGGGACTTGATGCACCCGAAATCGGAACTAAAAAAGGAATGCGCGCGAAACGATTTCTCGAAACTGAACTCGGGAAGACGGCTTTCGTGCTGCTTAAAAGTACGCGCTCAGACAAATACGACCGCTACCTCGGGGACCTGTTTACGGAAACCGGTGAGTACCTGAATCAGAAACTCCTCGACGCCGGCTTCGCGAGAGTGCTTTAGCTCGGGCGAGTTTTCTTCCTCTTTGCTAACGCTGCGGCAAGACCGCCAATGCCGAAGAGCAGGAATGAGGTAGGTTCGGGAATCACCTCATGCCCTGGTCCTCCGTCTTGGAGAAACGTGAAGTTCACGTCGTCAAAGCCTTCTTGTTCGGTCGTAACCTGGAACAGCGCAAACGAGAACCCGCTCGGCACATTGACGCTCAGAAGGTTTGCTGGTTCACTGACCGCATTGTCAAGTTTCTCATCGAAAGCAAGCACTTGATACTCATCCGGATTTGCCGTCGCCGCGAGGGATAGAAGTCGGATAATTTGTGCACCCTCTCCTGTATCATCAGAATGCAAACTCAGGTCGGAAATGGGGCTTGAAAATGCCATCAATGTATCTTGAAGTCCTAACGAACGTGCTCCGGCAAAGTTCGGATTCGAGACGGCGTTGGCGTTGCCGATAACTACGAATTCATTCAGGATGCCGGTCAGCGTGAACGTGTTCCCCACCGCGATGGCCGCATTGAGGTCGGGTGACATGTTCCCGGAACTAAAGGTAATACCCTGGGCGGCATACAAGTTTCCCGCGCGAGGCTCGACGACATTAACAAGCACCTGATCGTCGAAATCAATTAAGACCGCGCCGGCCTCAGAGTTAAGTGCTACGATTGCGAAAATCAAACCTCCAATAAATCCAACAAGCCGCTTGATGCAGAGCACGGGGTCCTCCTCCTGTTTTGACTTGAGTATTTGGGCGGAATAGTCATCAGACTTAAGTTCTGAAGCTCCTTCTGCGCCCTGAAAGCTTATTATCCGTTCGGGGGCCTTAGGTTGTAAAAATTAAAAGAACTTCTTCCAAAAAGCTGCCAAGCCTAAGCCAGAAGCCAGGAGGAAGAGTGTGGTTGGCTCAGGAATCACAGGTTCTGGGGGAGGTTGGAATGCCGTAAAGCCACCAGACAAAAAGAGTTCTTCTCCGCCGCCTTCAAGCGCTCCAGGAGCAGCATCGCACTTGTCCGGTCCATGTTCCTGCGGGACACAAACTTCTGCGGCGGTTCCCATCTCAAGCGTTCCAACAAACCAATAGCCCAGGCCATCGTAAAGACTGAGATCCATGGTTGGGGCAACGACAAGAAAATCCATTTTTCCGGAACCTACGTTATTATTCACGCAAAAATCTTGGGTGTTTCCATCTACGCAAATGTCCCCGAAAACTGTAATCGGCGCATCCGGGTCATAGTCACCATCTCCCGCTTGCGGGTTCAGGTCCAGGCTCCACTCGTTAATGACAGTGTCATCGGATGGATCGTCCTCGTCCGCGCCGGGATCAATGATCTGAACCTTGGCAGTCAGTAAAATATCCGGATTGGCTTGGTTTTCATTCATGTCAAACGTGAAGACTGGTATGGTCGCATCGGGACCAAATGCATTTTGCAAATAAGCAAGTAGCGTATCTACCAGAACGGGGCCGTTCGTGGTTCCTGGTGTCGTGCTACCGTTAGCATAACCCCATGTACCACTAAACGTTGGTTCTTGACTCCCTGTGGAAGAAGTTAAAGGGTCCTGAAAAACAAAACCACCTGATACAGGATCGTTGTCAATTCCCTGCGCTTGAGTCATTAAAACAACATCAAGCTGGCCTACGCCGGTTGCCACGTCAAAATCATCCCCATCCCACGGAACGTCAAATCGGTTATCCCATTCAATCAAAAGTTTTGCAGAGTAAGATAGAAAATCATCATAGACCTGCACGATCGGAAGTCCGTCAACTATTGTGCTGGGGTCGGGGAGAACTGTCACTGCAAGTGCGTTTCCAGAAAAACCGGAAATTAATAATACCGCAAACACAAATGATAATACTTTTGCACTTTTTGATTGCATTTTTATATTCCTAACATGTCTCATTTTCTCTTTAACAATCCTCCCGAATTTAGGGACACTCTAACCCTTGTGATTATATGGGGCAAGGCCTATGCCATAGTTGATTTTAGATTCAGTTTTAGGTGTAAAATAGACGTTTGGCAAACTTGTTAGAGAAAACCACAGCTTATTTTCTACTGATGATTGCCTTACTTAAACTTGACATTTGCTGATTTAATTAGACTGTGTTTATTTTTTTAAACACAGCAAACCTAGTGGTTCGACTCAATTGAAATCGTCAACTGACGATTTCAATTGTCGCTCACCACAGCGCTGAGCGAACATACAAAATCAAATGAGTCGAAGTGAGTCGAAGCACTAGCCACTAATCACTAAGTGGCAGTCTTTGGGAAGGTTCTTGTCAAGAGTTCTAAGCACATCTCCGCGGATGAGGTTGGTTAAAGCGCTCCGTTTCGTAGTCCCAATCATGACGGTTTTCACTTCGAGCTCACGTGCCGCATCTGCAATCAACTTTCCAGGGTTTTCACCAAAGCGCCAAACGGGAACAGCCGTAATGCCTTTTGCTTCCATTTCTTTTTGAGCTTGGCCCAGAAGTTCAAGCGAGTTTGGGGAGGGTTCAATTTCGCTTGGCAAATCACGTGCAGGAGGTGTCTCCTCAACATAAGTGAGATAAATAGAATTTTCCCCCTTCGCTTTCACGCGAATCGCAGCTTCTTCAAGCAGGAATGGGTTGATGCTCTTGAGCGCAACCAACGAGGAGCTTTTATAAAGCGGGGCAATTTCTTTAGCCTCGGAAACCGTCAGCACGTTAACGGAAGCAACCTCTTCCGAGACCGGAACAGGAACGATCAATTTCGCCACATATCTTAGGGTCAAACCGCCGCCCAAAATTGAAAGAGCGAAAAAGAGGGCGTTGTGTTTTTGGATCGCAATGGTCACTTCAATAAAGAGGAGAACGATCATCGCAGAAAAAAGAAGTGCACGTTCCCAAGGTTTGACGGAAAGTTTGAAATCAGTTGCTGTCGCTCCCAAGTTCATGGTAATCGCACCGACGACTCCAATCGCATAGAGGGAGGCGAGGCCTACCAGATCGCGTTCGATGAGCAAAACAAGCGCAGGAATTGCCACGGCCACCACGAGCGCAAGCCACGGCATCCCAAACCGGTTGAGACGGGCAAAAACGCTCGGAAGTTCCCGATCTTTGGCAAGCGAAAATTGAATACTGACCAAATCGCTCACGGCGGTATTGACCGCGGAAAGAAGCAAAAAGCCAAACACAACAGAAACAAGTTGTCCATACCAAGACCCAATGTAGTAATCCCCAAGAGCACGGAGCATATCCTCCGTATGATTCGTAAGCCCTGGGATTGCGTTCATTGCAATTCCCAAAAGAAAAGTTAAAAGGGAAACCTCGATAAGAACAGGCCAAATGGCGCGCTTCGCCGTCCTTTTAACAGGCTGAACCATAATACCGGTCATATTCGCCACGGCTTCAACTCCAGAAAGGGCTAAGACAATTCCCACAAAGCTAGACCAATTCGCTGCCCAACCGCCGCGCGGCCAAGCCAGTTCCACATAAGGAAGCGAGGGAAGGGTGGAAATAAATAAAACACCCGCCACCAAAGAAGCCGCCACGCCGATCAAAACGGCGATACTTCCTCCTTTTGTCGGCCCTACCCAATTCACCACACCGATTACAAAAATCGAAAGCATCGCCCACATTTCAGGGTGTTGAAACCTAAAGTAATGAAAAGCTTCAAAGGCGCTTATGGAAGCTGTCACCACATAATCTGCCACCAACAAGAGCGCTCCAATGACAGCAAGCGTTTGAGACCGATTCTTAACTGAGGAGTAAACACCTCCACCGTCAGGATGAGTGCGGCAGACAATCGTGTAACAAACACCGACCATGGCAGTGAGGATCGACATAAGACCCAAGAAAAGCCAAGAAGCATGCCCGGAAAGCGCAAATGCAATTCCAATGACATACGCTTTGCTCGTTCCCCAATCTCCATAAAGCATCGCGCCTGCTTGAAACCACGTCAGTTCGCGGGGTCGCTCAACTCGTTTTAATGCAATCGCCATGTTTTGCTTTTCTCCGTCAAGGAATGCGTTGTTGAATTCGATGTTTCTTCTGTTGCCAAGCTACGCGCACGGCAACCAAGAGTGACACTAAAATACCAGTTAACAAGAACCTTGCAAACCAAATATAAGGATAGTTTTCTGGAGGAGCACCTTTCATGAAGAGCACGTTGATTCCGTCTTGATAAAACCAAACGAGGAGCAAAATAAAGAGATAAACAGGTGTTACGTATTTCATGATGTAAAAGAAAAATTTCGGGAGCCGAAAGTCAGCCCCCATCATCATTTCACGCCAGGCATTCTTCGCGCCAAAAATCCAAACGAAAAGAATCACTTCAACAATCGCAAAGACCACAAGTCCTAAAGTCCCGATCCAGAAATCCATCTCATCCAGAAAACCAAATTTCAAAAAGAAAATGACTGGCTGCATCAGGAAAAAAGCAAGCCCGCCTACGATCAGAGCTGCTTGCTTCCGTACCAATTTAAATTCCTCTTGAAGGAACGCCATCAAGGGCTGCGCCATCGCCACTGAAGAAGTAACCCCCGCCAAAAATAAAAGGAAAAACCAGAGACAACCAAATAACTGTCCTAAAGGAAGTTTTTGAAAAATGATGGGCATCGCAAAGAACCCCAAGTCAAAAGCTCCTCCTGCTGCAATCCCTTTGGTTTGAGTCAGCCCAAAAAAAGCCACCATCACAGGAATCGCGATCGAACCTCCTAGAATGACTTCGGCAAATTCATTAGCAGAACATGTCGCTAAACCCGAAGCGACCACATCGTCTTTTTTCGAAAGATAACTGGCATAGGTTTGAATCGCACCAAATCCAACGCTCAAGGTAAAGAAAATCTGGCCCGTTGCCGCCAGCCAGACTTTGGCACTCCCCAACACGCTAAAATCTGGATTCCAAATAAAACCGAGTCCATTCCAAACATTGCGCTCTGGAAATGCAGGATCGGGTGTGCCTAAAGTAAAAACTCGGATCAAAAGAATAAAACCAAAAATAAAGATGGCGGGAAGCGCCCAATTCGCCAGGCGTTCGATCCCTTTTGTTCCATGCCATAGAATCCAAATATTGAGGAACAATGTGATCAAGAAGAAAAGATAGGCCGTTCCAATTCCATTGAAGTAAACATTAGTCACCTTACCTTGGTAAGCGGCTAGGAAATCCGCCATTCCTTGATGGCTTATAATTCCAAAATACTTTCCCGTAAAAGAAAAAACACTGTAAGCAAGCGTCCAAGATTCAATGTAGGTGTAATAGACCACGAGTGCAAAAGGAATCGTAATGCCGATCGCGCCCAAGTATTTTGCAAGGGGGTGTTTCCAAAGATAGTGGAACATTCCGGGCGTTGTTCCATGCCCATACTTTCCGCCGAAGCGCCCGATCCCCCACTCAATCCACATTAAAGGAATCCCGAGAAGAATGAACGCGATGAAATAAGGAATCATAAAAGCGCCGCCGCCGTTATTGGC
>JACOVU010000025.1 GCA_016177155.1 Candidatus Omnitrophota bacterium
CATCATGGGATGGTCTATCATTGTCCTCATCGCCTAAGCTATTTTTTAATCCCCATTCGTTGTGAAGACGAGACCATTGGAACGTTGATGGTTGGGCCTATTTTGCTAGGGAAACGGGAAGATCAAAAAACGCACGACAATCTTGCCAAGACGTTAGGGGTAGATCACGAGGTTTTTTCGGATCGAATCCGGGAAATCAAAGTTTTCTCCCACCATGGGATTCGCATCGTTCTCGAATTTTTGGAGGAACTAGTACATCATTTGGTACGCGAGGCTTATCACCGGCAGGAATTAGAAAAGTTAGTTCCAGGTTTCTTGGCAATGCATCAATTGGGAGACAAATTTTTCTCAGCCACCCATTCGAATCTGCTGGTCAATTATCTCTTAGATATCGCAAGTGAGGTGGTAGGTGCGGATTCAGGTTCTGTGCTTTTGATTGATGAGACCAAGAAAACTTTTTCAATTAAATCTGCACGCGGACTCCACAGAGAAGTGATCAAGACAAAATACATTCCGCTCACCTCTTCGATTACTGGTTGGGTCGTTGCCAAGCGGAAACCCGTTTTGATTGGATTGTCAGGAACTAAAGAAGAAGTGCCTCACGAACGACTCAAGCGTCCCAAGATCAAAGTGTCGATGGTCGTCCCGCTTGAAGTCGGCCCAAAAGTTTTGGGTGTGTTCTGTCTGAATTCCAAATCCGCGAATCGAAGGTTCAATCGGAATAATCTTGCCCTTCTTGATCAACTCGGCAAATTGGCAGGGGTGGCGCTTGCCAAATCAAGCGTCAATTAAAATCCTCAAAATTTAAAATTCCATTCTTGAGTGCTGTAACGGTTGACGACCAGCTCTCGAATCTCTTCGCGTGGAATCTCTTTAAGTTTTTGATCTGCTTGCCACGCTTTTCTCAGGGCATCCTTCACGCTTTCGGAAGGAAAGTTGAGATTAGTCAGAAAATCTTGATGGTTACGATTCTTACGGTAGAGAGGTTGTCTCTTCGGAAGGAGGAGATAGCGTTCGATCAGCGGAATATCGAAGTTCAAAAGAAACGTGCCATGGAACAGAAGAAAATGGCGTTTGCGGCGTTGGGCATTTCCAGAAAATTTAAGCGCACCGTACGTGAGGTCGCTTAACCCTTGCATTTCAACCCGATTGTTTAAGAGAGGGAACAGCGCCTGCTTATTTTTTTCTAAAACATAGGCATTTGTTTGAGTGATATTGCCGAGAGATTTTGACGTTCCGATTTTGAGTATCAAGGAAAAATTAAGACAGCCAGGACCTTGGAGTACCGTTCCACCCCCAGAAGACCTTCTCAAGATAGGAATATGGTTGGTTCTACAGGCGCTTACATGGACCTCTTCCTGAACTTTGCCCGAATAGCCCAGAACGACAAAGTATGGGGCTGGCTCCCAAAATCTTAGAATTGTGCCAGCACCCGCTTTTTCGGCGAGGTTAAGCAGGGCTTCGTCGAAAGCCAGATTTTCTTCTGGAGTCGGAAAAGTTAAATCTATGTATTTCATAGAAAGATGAGTATAATAGATCTACCTAACAGTTGGAAGGGGTATCCAATCCGGCTCCTTCATCCTCATCAGCAAGCCTTGGAAAAGGTGTGGGGGATCATTTTGATTCAGGAGAAGCTTTGGCTCAATTAGGTGAACGCGTGAAGGAAAACAGCGAAAAACGTGAAACGAAGCCCTCGGGACCGAACACGCCCAGAGAGCTTGAATTACACGTTCCTAATCTGATCAATACGCCTTATGTGAACACCATTCCAGTTGAGCAGGAAGTACCTTACCCAGGAAATCGGGAAATCGAACGCCAAATCAAAAGTTACATTCGCTGGAATGCCATGGCAATGGTGGTCAAAGCAAACCGCATTCACAGCGGACTCGGCGGCCATATATCAACGTACGCCTCTTGCGCCACTTTGTATGAAGTTGGATTCAATCATTTCTTTCGAGGCGGAGACAAAGACAGACCGGGAGATCTTGTTTATTTTCAAGGCCACGCCTCACCAGGCAATTACGCACGCGCATATCTGGAGCGGAGGCTTGATGCAAAGTTTCTTCACCATTTTCGCCAGGAATTAGCCGAGGGCGGAGGACTTTCCTCGTACCCCCATCCTTATTTAATGCCCGAGTTCTGGCAATTTCCTTCGGTATCGATGGGTCTTGCGCCCATCATGTCTATTTATCAAGCTCGTTTTATTCGTTATTTGGTGAACCGCGAATTTCTCAAACCCGAGAATGAACCCAGAGTTTGGTGTTTTGTGGGAGACGGCGAATCCGATGAACCCGAGTCGCTCGGCGCACTCACGTTAGCGTCCCGTGAAAATTTGGACAATCTTGTTTGGGTCGTGAATTGCAATCTGCAACGGTTGGATGGGCCTGTGCGCGGAAATGGAAAAATCATTCAGGAACTTGAAGGTGCGTTCCGGGGAGCGGGCTGGAATGTGATTAAAGTGATTTGGGGATCTCACTGGGATTCGCTTCTTAAGGCAGATGAAAAAGGGTTGCTTGTGAAACGAATGGGCGAAGCGGTGGATGGGGATTACCAGAAGTATTCCGTAGAACCCGGCAGCTATACACGGAAACACTTTTTCGGGAGATACCCCGAGCTTTTCACGATGGTGAACCATTTGACTGACGAACAAATCAGCAAGATGCTTCGCGGAGGCCACGACCCACAAAAGGTTTACAATGCTTACCAGGCGGCGGTGGAACATAAAGGTCAACCGACTGTAATTCTTGCCAAGACGGTCAAGGGTTATGGCTTGGGTGAAGCGGGTGAAGGAAGAAATATCACACACCAGCAGAAAAAGTTAAATGAAAAGGAACTCAGAGAATTCCGCGACCGATTCAGAATTCCTATTAATGATGAAGAAGTTGTGAACGCGCCGTTCTATCGGCCGCCTGCGGATAGTCCCGAGACGAAGTACCTTTTAGAGCGAAGAAAATCGTTGGGCGGATTTTTGCCTAAAAGACAGGTGAAGGGAGAACGCGTTGAAGTGCCGAAGCTTGATTTTTTCAGCGAGTTTTTGAAGGGATCTGGAAATTTGGAAGCCTCTTCTACCATGGCGTTTGTCAGGCTTCTGAGTAAATTACTCAAACACGAAACGATCGGGAAAAGAATCGTACCCATTATTCCCGATGAAGCAAGAACGTTCGGATTAGACGCCCTCTTCCGCCAGATTGGAATTTATTCCTCAAAAGGCCAGCTCTACGAGCCGGTCGATCGGGAAACGCTTCTTTACTATCAGGAAGCAAAAGACGGACAAATCTTAGAAGAGGGGATTACGGAAGCAGGATCGATGTCTTCTTTCATTTCGGCAGGAACGGCGTATGCCAATTTTGGTTTTCACATGATCCCATTCTTTATTTATTATTCTATGTTTGGTTTCCAAAGAATTGGCGATTTGATGTGGGCGGCAGGCGATATTAAAGCGAAAGGATTTCTCCTGGGCGCTACGGCAGGGCGTACCACTTTGAATGGGGAGGGGCTTCAGCATCAAGACGGACACAGCCAACTGCTTGCGAGTACGATACCAACCCTTTTGACCTATGACCCTGCTTTTGGTTATGAAGTGGCGGTGATTATTCAGGACGGTATGCGGCGCATGTATGAAGAAGGAGAAGAAATCTTTTATTATCTAACCCTTTATAACGAAAATTACGAAATGCCTGAAATGCCAAAAGATGTCGAAGAGGGAATTTTGAAAGGTCTCTATAAATTTAAGCAAGTGCCGAGAGGAAAAAAGCACACGGCTCATATTTTTGGAAGCGGACCGATCTTGCGCGAAGCGCTTAAGGCGCAGACGATCTTGGCCGATTATGACGTTTCTTGCGATGTGTGGAGTGCCACCAGTTATAAAGCATTGAGAACCGAAGCGCTCGAGGTGAAGCGTTGGAATAGGTTACACCCTGCTGCCAAAGCGCCTCGGAAATCTTATTTAGAAACGGTGCTGGAAAAAGAAAAAGGTGTCTTTGTAGCAGTTTCAGATTATATGAAAATTGTGCCTGAGCAGATTGCTCAGTGGATACCAGGTGGGCTCGCTGTGCTTGGAACGGACGGTTTCGGGAGAAGCGACACGCGTGAAAATCTGAGGCGATTTTTTGAAATCGATTCAGAACTCATCGTTATCGCAACGCTCTATGCCCTTTCTGAAAAAGGAGCAATTCAAAAAGAAACGGTGGCGAAAGCCATTCGAGATTTGAAAGTCGATCCCGAAAAAACGTATCCCATCTGTATTTAAAATAAACGTCATTCTTTGTCATTCTTCGGTTTCGCCTCAGGATGACACTGTTGGGGGTGGAGGAAAACGGATGCAAATCAAAATCCCATTTTTAGCAGAAGGTGTTGAGTCAGGTACAGTCGTCAGTATTCTCGTTAAGGAAGGCGATCAAGTGAAAAAGGACCAAACCCTCTTGGAACTTGAAACGAATAAGGCGACCGCTCCCATTCCTTCGCCAAGCACCGGCAGAATTACTAAAATCCAGGTGAAAGAAGGCGAAGAAGTGTCTGTCGGTCAGACCGTTATGACTTTGGAAGAGGCAGGTGTGTCAGGAGAAAAACCAGAGACGGCCCAACCTTCAACTCATCCCCAAGTTTCGAGCGCTCGAGAATCAGTTTCTATCCCGGTGAGTGACGAAGACTATACGTATCAGTCGAAGAGCGGATTTCCCCCTCCTGCCTCCCCCTCGGTTCGTAAGATGGCGCTCGAACTCGGCATTGATTTGACAAAAATTCGGGGAAGTGAGCGCGGCGGTCGGATTACCACAAAAGATCTGAAGGCCTATCTCCAACAATTGAAAGCTCAAGCCGCACCGGGCAAAGGACCAAAAGGGCCAGCACCTTTGAACATTGATTTTTCGAAATGGGGTCCTATTTCCAAAAAGCCGATTTCCTCCATTCGAAAAATAATTGGTCAGAAAATGCAGGAATCATGGACAACCGTTCCCCACGTGACACAATTTGATGAAGCCGATATCACGTCTCTCTTGGGACTTCGTAAGAAATATGTTCCCGAATATGAAAAGTGGGGCACGCGCCTTACAGTGACCGGGATTATTCTCAAGGCGGTCATCACACTTCTTAAGAAATATCCTATTTTTAACGCAAGCTTCGATCAGGCGAAAGGCGAAGTGATTTACAAAGCCTATTACCATCTTGGTGTTGCTGTAGACACCGAACAAGGGCTTTTAGTTCCCGTCCTAAAAGATGTGGACCGGAAAGATTTGCTTGAACTTTCCAAGGACGTGGCTGCGCTTTCTGAAAAAGCGCGATCAAAGAAAATTTCTTTGGAGGATGTTCAAGGGGGAACATTTACGATTTCGAATCTGGGGAGTATCGGCGGCACGTATTTCACGCCGATTGTGAATCTTCCTGAGGTTGCGATTCTGGGGATTGGGACGGGAGTCGCAAAGCCTGTTGCGCGAGCGGGAAAAGTGGAAATTCGAACGATGCTTCCGCTCAGCCTTTCTTATGACCATCGCGTGATTGACGGAGCGGACGGCGCACGTTTCATTCAGGAATTGGTTCACACCTTAGAGAATTTGAGCGAAAGTATTTTTATAGTGAAATCCAAACAAGTAAAAGTGACCGGCAAAGCAAAGAAATGATGAATCCAATTAAGACAGACATGGCAGTGGTAGGAGGAGGCCCTGGCGGATACGCTGCAGCGTTTTATGCGGCGGACAAAGGGAAGAAAGTTATTTTAGTTGAGGCGGATGAGCGTCTTGGAGGTGTCTGTCTCAATCGCGGGTGTATTCCTTCCAAGGCTTATCTGCATGTTACCAAATTGGTCTCGGAAGCACGAGATTCGGAACATCGGGGGATTACTTTTGGTGAGCCCAAGATCGACCTCGCCAAATTGCGAGCATGGAAAGATTCGATTTTGGAAAAGCTTTCCCAGGGAATCAGTTCTGTGGCCCAGCGCAGGGGTGTAGAAGTGATGTATGGCCGAGGTCACTTTGAAGATTCCAAAACTTTGCGGGTTGAAACTGAAAATGGCCAAAAATTTATTGCCTATGACAAAGCGATTATTGCAGTAGGTTCTAAACCCGCGCTTCCTTCTGCTTTTGATTTGGGGAATAAGCGGATCATGACCTCTACCGAAGCACTTGAGTTGGAAGAGATTCCAAACGATTTACTTGTGGTGGGCGGCGGTTACATTGGAATGGAACTCGGGACAGTCTATGCCACCCTTGGAAGTTGTGTTGTCATGGTTGAGGCATTGGGTTCTATTTTGATGGGAACTGATCCTGATCTTGCGCGCCATGTGAAAGCTTATGCCGACAAGGCCTTTAAAGAAGTTCGTGTGAATGTCAAAGTGACTAAAATGGCAACGAGTGGGAAACAAATTCAAGTTTCGATGGAGGTGAACGGTAAAAAGGTAGACGAACTTTATGACCGTGTGTTGGTATCCGTGGGTCGTGCACCGAACTGTGCTGATCTCGGGCTAAAAAATACGAAAGTGATGTGTGACGAAAAAGGTTTTATCAAAGTTGACGCGCAGCAACGAACTACTGATCCGAATATTTATGCGATCGGCGATGTAGTAGGGGGAGCTTTATTGGCGCACAAGGCAGCCAAAGAAGCACGAATTGCGGTGGAAGTTATAACGGGAGAGGAAAGCAAATTTCAAAATATTATTCCAGCAGTTATTTTTACCGATCCAGAAATCGCTTGGTGTGGTTTAACCGAAACAGAAGCGAAGCAGAAAGGGATTTCTGTTGAGGTGGCGCGTTTTCCTTGGGCTGCTTCCGGGCGTGCATTAAGTTTTGATCGGACTGATGGACTTACCAAGCTTGTGATTGAGCCTGGAACAGAACGAATTTTGGGCGTCGGCATAGTAGGCGCAGGCGCTGGGGAATTAATTAGTGAGGGTGTCTTGGCAGTTGAGATGGGAGCGACCGTTAAAGATCTAGCCGAATCCATACATCCGCACCCCACTTTATCAGAAACACTTATGGAGTGTGCGGAATTTTTTTACGGTCATTCCACACATGCTTATGTTCGCAAAAGAACCACAGAATCTTAGAAGTTAGTTTTGATTTTACCTCATTTCATGCGCCCTTAGCTTCCGCCACAAAGCGCGGCGGACTCGTCCGAAACAACGCTTTTGCGCCAAAGGACGCATCCGTCCTCTGGCGGAGTGGACGGACTCGCCGCGTTGTTTGGCGAGCA
>JACOVU010000022.1 GCA_016177155.1 Candidatus Omnitrophota bacterium
CGGCGGGCGTGGGATTACCGATTGGTAACCCTATGCCAGCTTCATGGATCTTCAAATCACAAAGTTTAAGGAAGCTGGCTAGGGTGAGGGGTCGAAAACTCCCCGACCCCTCATCTATTTATCGGAAATCAGGACAGCCCTCATTAAATCAATCATTTTTATTGTCGTCCCAAATATTCCCCAGTTCGGGTATCGACTTTGATGATCTCACCCTCTTTAAGAAAGATGGGAACTTGAACTTTCAAACCCGTTTCGGTCACAGCAGGTTTCATATTGTTTGAAACCGAATCTCCTTTCACCCAGGGTGGAGATTCTACCACTTTGAGAAACACGTGATTGGGAACTTCAACCATGATGGGTGCGCCATCGTGAAAATCAATGGCCGTCTCATCATTTTCCTTCAGGTAGTACTTCTTATCTCCAATGAGTTCCTCACTTAAAGCAAAGGAATGGTAATCCTCAAGGTCCATGAAGTGATAGCCTTCTTGGTCGTGATAAAGATATTGAACTTTCTTCGAATCTAGATGAGCTTCCTCCACCGATTCCGTTGAAGAAAACTTTTGCTGGATAATTTTACCGCTTTTCATTTCCCTGAGCGATGCCTGAATGAACGCACGCTTATTGCCAGGCGTGTGATGCCTGAATTCCAATACGACGTAAATTTGCCCATTCAATAAAACAGCCGCTCCAGGGCGTAAATCATTTGCTTGCATGACGCTTTCCCCTTTCAACCTTTAACGATAATAACGACCACATATGACGAACCGTTGCACCCTCTTTTCGGTACGATGGAAACTCGTCATTCATGCACGAAGTGCAAAACAGGCAATCTCGAATTTGACTTCGCTCAATCCCTTCCGAGCGCAACTCCTCTAAAACCCAACCGGTGAGATCGAAATAATAACTGGCTTCACGCTTCGAGATGAACGGTCCAAACACATCCCGAAATTCCGGCCCTACTTCATAACAACAGGAACGAATCGTCGGACCAATCGCAACAATCAAATCGCTCGGCTTAGAAAGAAACTGTCTTCGAAACGCTTGGATGACTTTAGAGGTTAGCCGCTCACTTGCCCCTCGCCAGCCAACATGGGCCATTCCAATGGCTTGATGTCTCGGGTCTAAAATAAAAAGCGGCGCACAATCTGCCGTGCGGACCACAAGCCCAACCCCTTTTGCATCAGTCAATACCGCATCCGTTCCTTTGATCACGTCATCATCTGATCGCGCTCCCTTTCCTTTATCGGAAGATCCTACCCGGACAATATTCGCTCCATGCACTTGCTCCAAACACACGACGTTTTCAAGGAGCATGCCGGCAGTCCGGCAAAAAGCCCGCCGATGCCCAACAGTCACAGAATGGTTCGTTCCCGGCATAAAATTAATCCGGAAGCGGCGTGAAGAAAAACAAGCAACGGCTTTGTATTTTCTAAACGCCTTAAAAAAATAGCAACCCCTCTTCGGCTCTTTTCTAAGCTCGGCTGGCTTTGGTTTGGTCTTTTTCAAAGAACTTTTCCTCAGTAAGCAACGGAAGCGCTTGGTCGTTAATGGGATCGAGATGAAAACGCTTTCGGATCGCTCCGTCATTCAAATAATTATTCAAGGTAATCAAGATCATCGCCTGATCTAACGCCAAGTATTTATAGGCTACTTTCCCCGTTGCAATCGTTACCGCATCATAAAAACCATACTCGCCATAAACCGGGTAACGACGAATCAGTTCACGCAAGTTCTGAATTGCCTCCTGAGGTGCAAACTCAAGGCCCAGGACCGCTGCGTGCGGGGTCACGACTCCTTCTTTATAACCTTTTGTGCCAAGGGGTTTGACTCCAAATTCTGAATACCCTCCCTCAGGAACTGAAGCGGGACTCATTCCCCAAACGGGGTATTTTAACTCTTCCAGCGCATATCGGATCTGAATTTCAACATGACGTTTGTCGTTCAGCCCTAAACCTTGTGGAGCATACTTGGCTTCATCAATCACAAGAGTCGGCATGATCGCTTCAAACATCGCTCCACCCCAACTTGGAACAAATTGTATTCCTTTCCACTCATAATAGCCGTCGTAATAAGTATAACCCAAGGTGGTTTTGAGCTCACGGCCCATGGGAATCTGGCTCTGCCATCCATATTCCTCAGGAAACGTACGGATGAGACGAAACCAATGTTCCTTAGGAACGTCTCTCCGGCCGATGGCAATATAACTCACCGCCCGAGGTTCAGTATAAAACGACCCATACTGGTAGTCTGAATGGACGTTCAGGTGCGCGTAAAAACCATGAGACATTTGTTGTTCCACGTCGTCATAAAAAAACTTAAAACTATGACCGCTCAACATACGCTCGCATTGTTCCTTTAAAACTTTTGGAAACGCATTTTTCACCACATAAATTCCCGCATCCAGCCAGCCGCTGTCGACTAAAGAAACGAAGTAACTGGTTCGTTCGAGCGTCGTGGTATCGTAGTAATTGTAGAGAAAACCACTTTCGTGATGTTCTAACTTCTCGATGGTAGCGAGGCTCGCTTTAATTCTCATAATGGCTTCTTCGCGCGAAACAAAACCGAGATCATAGGCGGAAACGAGACACATTAAATAAAGCCCGATGTTGGTCACGTTGGTGTAATCACCTACCCATGCCCCAGAAGCAAGGGGTTCGGTTTCACCCATTTGAATGGTATCCAATGGTAAATGGTGCTCCCGATCCACAATTTGATCAAAAAATTTCCAAGTATCTTGTGCGATCGCCATCAAAAATTGGCGATCCTTCTCTGGAAACTCTTTCTTGACGACTACCTGTTTCGGGTAACCACGCAAACGTTTCACCAAAAACTCGGCATACTCGACTCCCTCAAGCCAAACGGGCGTTTTGGGTGCTTTGCGCTCGGGTTGATCCATAATGGTTGGACCCGGATCTCCAATGTGAATCAGACGAAAATGATCAAAATAAAGTGCTCCTGTTTTCTGAGAAACACGGCGGCTCTCTAGATTGATTACCAGCTCATCAAAATCCTTACGCGCAAGCATTGGATTTTCCCAAACCTTTGGATTAGTTTGATCAAAAAGTCCTGTGAAAAAATTAAGTGGAATTTGAATCGTTTGCCATTGATCTGTCACTTTCTTGACGACATAAACTCCTTTGATCTTATCAACTCGGTCCTCATCCTTATATTTCTTAATCTCAATCAAAAACGTATCCGTAAAACCCTCTTCTCGGTCTCCACGCACTTCAAAGGCAAGATGATCATAAGGGGTTGCGTCCAAACCTCGGAGCTTGGTCCAATAACCTACCTTGGCAATCTCGGGAGAATCAACATCATAAACGAGCTTCAGTGCCCGCTGAGAACCCGAAGCTCCCATTCCTTCCACCACTTCTCCAGAAACGCTCACTTCCGGATCGTCTGGAATTAAATTCCAAGTCCCTGTTTCGCCCTGCAAACAATTCGCCGGTTTTTCGTCCTCAAAATCGTCAATCATCAATTCGCGAAGCGCTTCTCCTTTCCCTTTAAAAACACTTGCAGAGGTCGCGAACAAGAGGGCAAAACCTGTCAAAACAGTAAAAAGGAGTAATATCTGTTTTTTCAAAGGTAGGGTTCGAGTGTTTTCCGCGTACTCACGCCTGCCACGCCATCTACAGAGAGCCGATGAGACTTTTGGAAGTTGACCACAGCCCGCTTCGTAATTTTACCGTAATACCCTGTGGGCCGAACTTTAAAGAACCCCGCTCGCCGGAGCGCAGCTTGCAACTGTCTTACATCCTCTCCGCGGTCCCCATAGGATAAAATTCCACGAGACTTCCCTGTAAATGCTACGACGAGGGTTCGTAAATCAGTCCAAAGTTTTTTACTTCCAAGCACCGACACGATCGCCTCGCGTGATTCTCCCTCAATTTGTCCCACAAAACAATAATTGGCACTGCGTGTCCAACCGGTTTTCCCAATCACGTTTTCCCCACGCATGAGCATTTTGTTATGGCTCTTAAAATGATACCAATGACCGTAATAGGATTTGATCGACGCTTTTTTCTGGCGCAAAATAGAAACAATAACGTCATTTCGTGCAGCCGCTCGCATAATCAAAGCAAGATCATAAGCCGTTGAGTACTGCCCTTTTGCGGGAAGACCGCTTGCATTGACAAACCGTGTGTTTTCCGCGCCGAGCGATTTTGCTTTCTGAGTCAATAAATCCGCAAAGGCACGTTCACTCCCGGCAATATCAATCGCCGCCGCTTTTGCGGCATCATTTGCAGATTTCATGAGAATTGCTTTTAGAAGATCTCTGACTTGAAATTTGTCTCCGCTTCGAAAATAAAGTTTACTTGCTTCTACTTGAGTTGCAGCAGGGTTGATAGTTACCCAATCATCCGATCTTAAGTGATCTAAAATCACCATCGCGGTCACGATCTTTGTCGTACTGGCTGGAGCTTGTTTTCTGTGCGGTGCTCGGGAATAAAGAATTTTGTCTGAACTCGGCTCCCAAAGTAAGGCTGAGGGAGCGGTCAGGGACACGGCGGCCAAGACAGGCGAAATGGGAAAGAGAACATGCGCTACAAATACGATGATCAGAATGATTTTTCCTAATTTGATTTTCATCATGGACGTGATATTTAAACGGCTAATTTCTAAATTTCTTTAAGAAAGGTGGGGAGGTTAATCGGTGTTACCTGGTGATTTCTTCTCCGGAAATACTTACGAGCTTCCTGAATTGAAATTCGCTTTTGCGCTTCCTGCTTATTTTCTGATCGCGACTTTTTCTTTCTCTGCTTGGAGCGAGCGGCTTCTTTCAAGAATTCACCTCTTAGAAAAAAGTGAGGTATTATACGCCTTGAGAGAGGAAAAATCAAGGGTAAGAAAGAGGCTACTTACGCTTTTCGATGGGAACGTAATCATACTTGGCTGGACCAATATAAACTTGGCGAGGCCTGCCAATTCGCGGAGATTTCGCCTCGCGCATCTCCTTCCACTGAGCGATCCAACCCGGCAGTCTCCCAATGGCAAACATCACAGGAAACATATTGGTGGGAATCCCCAAAGCCTTATAAAGAATTCCGCTGTAGAAATCAACGTTGGGATAAAGTTTTCTCGAGATGAAAAAATCATCTTTCAAAGCAACTCCTTCGAGTTTCAGGGCAATCTCAAGAAGCGGATCATGAACGCCATGCTTATTGAAATAACGATCGCACGCCTGCTTAATCACCTTCGCCCGCGGATCAAAGGTTTTGTACACCCGATGACCAAAACCGGAAAGCCGAAACGAGGAGTTCGGATCTTTCGCAAGATCCACATACTTCTGAATATTGCCTCCTCCTTGATGATGAATCTCATCCAGCATCTCCATCACTTCTTGATTGGCTCCGCCATGTAACGGACCCCAAAGGGCGCAAATGCCTGCGGCGATACAAGCAAACAAATTGGAACGTCCGCTTCCCACCAAGCGAACCGTGGACGTACTGCAATTTTGCTCATGGTCGGCATGAAGAATTAAAAGTAGGTTCAAAACCTTGACTGCTTCTTCGTCGATCGGATGCTCCTCACCAGGCAGTGAAAACATCATGTGGAGAAAATTCGCGCAGTACGAAAGCGAACGGTGAGGATAGATCAGAGGCTGGCCAATCGACTTTTTATACGAGTACGCAGCGATCGTTCGGATCTTAGAAAGAAGCATCGCCGAAGCTTTTCGGAACTCAACCTCCGTCTGATTCTTGTTTGGATCGCCCCAAGACGCATAAAAACCAGATAACACCAAAACCATGGACGCAAGCGTGGCCATGGGGTGGGTTGAGCTTGGAATTCCGTCGAAAATCTCTTTAAAATCTTGGTGAAGGCTTGCGTTCTCCGTCAACTCCTTGGAAAACTGATCTGCTTCCCCCTTTTTCGGAAGTTTTCCGTTGATCAAAAGATAGGCGGTTTCGATAAAGGTCGACTGCTCCGCAAGTTGCTCAACCGGAATTCCACGGTAACGTAAAATCCCTTTATCGCCATCGACAAACGTAATGGCACTTAAACAAGAACCCGTGTTGCCATAGCCCTGATCCAGTGTGATATAGGAAGTCTTCGCGCGAAGCTCTGAAATATCAAACGCCTTCTCACCTTCCGTCCCGATCACAACCGGAAACTCAACGGTTTTACCGTCCAGTTTGAGTTCTGCTTTTTCGGTTGGCGAGGTGTAATTATGATTATTTGTATTTCCCATATTGCGCTCCGCCAAATTTTTTAAATCGCTGAATTAATTGCTGAATTATATGCTAAGAAGTTTTAAAAGTCACTTGGAATTTAAGAAGGATATGCGCAGGTTCGGAACGTTACAATTCAGCCCAATAAGTCATCTGATTATTAGATGAACCTCCTCCTGCTTGATTGAGCGCTTTGTCGTAATGGACGTTTCCATTGCCTGAATCATTAATCCAATTGGCTACCACTGCTCCATAAAGAGCCCCGTTGCCTGAAATATTAACCTGGGTAGAAGGAGCATAGATTCCGCCATAAAAAGCACCGTTGCCTGACAAATTGATTTGTGAACCTTGCACCTTCAAGGTTAAATTGGTTGGTAAATTGCTGGCTGTTCCAACCCCATTTCCGGCAATGTTGACATTACCCGTTACATAAATAGTCGCATTCCCAGTGACGTTGAGCCTTCCATTTCCAGTCACACTAATGGAAGAAACAACATAAGTTCCACCCGTTAAGGTCTGTGTATTGTTACCGCTCACAGAGATCGAGCCTAAATTGGTGGCACTGCCTGGAACGGTCACTGGATCTAAAGTGGTTGTTGATGATGCGACGGACTCTGTTCCCGTAATCGTGGCATTACCAGAAGTAACGATCGCCGTATTGATATCCGCTCCAGGACCTACGGTTGCATCTCCCTTAATTTGGACATTGCCAGAAAGGGCAATGGTATTTCCGCCGGAACGATTGCTTCCGATATGTCCTTCACTCGTCGCTGTGCCAACATTGTAAGTACCGACGCTGGAATCATAGGCATCTGTTTGGGCATTCCCACTCATGGCGATCGTCTGATTGGCAAAAAGCGCCATGCTAAAGGGAGATTGGGAAGCCAAGCTGACATAGGTCTCAATGGACCGGCTTTGTGGAAGCACCAAAGACGTTCCATTAATGGACCCGTTTGCCAAGATCCGGTAGGCACTGTTGCCCAGTGAGGTTACGGTCGTACTGTAATTGCCTGTCACTCTACAATGATAACCATTGGCGTCACAGCTATTCTCAGTGGTGGAAGGAACGCCCGAATAAGAAGGATTTGATTTCAACGCCACGATGGTTTGGTCAATTGCACCTTCGGTCCAATGAAAAGCAACTACTCGGTGCTCAAAGTTTTCCGCCGCTCGAATTTGAACCATGCTGGCCGTGAGAAAGGCTGCCGACAAAACCGTGACCGAGGCGATAAAACCCAAGGTCGCAACAAGCAAAATCCCTTTCTTATTTCCCAACCGAACCATTTTGTTCGTTTTCTTTCTATTCCTTTTCATGTTAATTCCTCAACTCAACTGTACTCGTTAAATTAACCGGAACGGTAGTACCTTTTGGTGTCACATCCTGTGCCGTCAGGGTTGCGGTAACCGTTGACGGATTCGAATTGGCCACAAATTGAAGACCGGTCACATCGTTTGCTAAAACTGTCGCTATCCCTGTTGAGGTATCGGTTCTGAGTAACTGGTTTCCGCCTACGCCGCCGCGGCTATATCGAATCCAATTCGACCAAGAAGAAATCGTGCCCGTACTGGCATTCACGGTAGGGAGCTTAAAACTAATTTGACCGGCCTGGGAGGTATCAATATTACTTAATTTGGATTTCCGAAGCTCCTTGCTCATCTTTTCGACAGCGTTGCGAGCCTCCCCCGCCAAATAAGACTGGGTAGAAATTACATCCCAGCTATTCGTGCCCACCTGAAAGGTAGTAAAAACCGCCAAGCTCACGATCGAAAAGATCGCAATGCTAACCAAAACTTCAGCAATTGAAAATCCGTTCCGGTTCATCGTTTGGTCACCTGTGTACTTAAATTTCGCACCATCGTTCGGCCTTGGTCCAGCCAACTCACGGTTACGATCAGATCTAGAGGATCCGCATTGACGTTCGCATAATCTACCGTAATTTGCTCAGACGGCAGATTACTAAACCCTGTCACTGTCTGGCCGTCGGGATAAGCACTGGTTACGGCGCTTAAGGAAGATTCACTCGTATTTCGAATTCGCTCAATCACCGTGTGGACATCTTGAAGTGCTACCGTTGTTCGCTTAGAAGTTTCCGTCGCACGAAATATATAAACATTAAGTCCGATCGCTCCCAACAAAACAGGTAAAATGATGGCCACGGCCAGCATCAGTTCTATCAGTGTAAAACCTTCCCTTTTCATGAACTGAACTTTCTTCTTCATTAGGATCACCTGAAACTTCCTATAACTAAAGTTTAAAGCCTAGTGGCACAATTTACAATGTTACAAACCCTGTGCCTAGCATGCAGACAAAAAATAACAGCTAAAATTAACTTCTTGTAAGAATAAAGGAAGTGTCGGATGACAAAGCTTTTTCACCCTTGTTAAGATTTTTTGACGGAGGGGAGACTCTCTAACTACCGAACAGGACCGGCGTATTATCTGGGAGTGACGGTTACTTCCGGAGCTGAAATTCTAAGTTTTGAATGCGGTTTTGTGGAAATCGATCCCACTTTACTTCCGCGGTAAGGACCACCCCTTATTTTGATTGGGCTTTTTCGCACATCTCGGTAAACACGATTCACTTTTAATTCACCTCTTGGTTGATCCAGGTCAGCAGGTAAAGTGAGTTCGTTCTTCGTTAAGGACGCGCCGACCACGCCCTCGAGGGCTTGACGCAGCATCCAACCGGCCGCACCCGTATAACCGTGCCAAATCATTCGGCCGGGATCAAAATTGGTAAGAATATCTGCCGCCTGTTTGTTTGGCTGACCGCCATAAATTTCGATTTCTTGAGCTGTGACATGAGAAATAGCCGACACTTTGAGCCACAAACGGTAAGCGGCAGCGCGGTATTCGCTTGCCCTGGCGTGATCTTTCCTTTGCTCAAACTCTTCCGCCAAAACACGGGCGGCTTTTACAAGCCACTGAACGCCGTGGCAATACATTCCGTTTTCACGAACCCCTTCTGGATATTTACTGCTTCGGCCCAGATAAGGTTTCATCTCTTCCCTGAGCGCAGGCCAACCCAGCAAGATCGCATTTCCCTTTTCGAGAACATGAAGCGCGGTATCAAAAACAGTCACCGAACGTTCAAAATTAATTCCGGCCATAACTGCCCACGCGGCCGTTAAGGCATCAATTTCCCAAATTCCGCTGTCTTTGACGCCAATTTCCGTCCCGTCGTCATGAATAGCTCTGAGGTATCGATCCCCTCGCCAGCTCCATTCGATCGCCGATTCAAGCGCCTTCATTTTCTCAAAATAATGCTCTCGACGAGCTTTACCTTCTTTTTTCTCAATGATAACCAACAAATTCTTTAAAATGCAATGGACGAAAAAGGCGAGCCACACGCTCTCACCTCTGCCTTCACTTCCGATTTCATCGAGACCATCGTTCCAGTCTCCCGTTCCCATTAAGGGAAGTCCATGCTTTCCCATTCGTTTTTCGAGCACCAGGTCAATCGATTTCAAGCAGTGCTTATAAATTGAATCTGCCCGGGTGGTTCGATGATACAAATGCCCCCACCCTTGTTTGTTTTTGGGGAGCGGTGCAAAGGGAAATTCAGAAACAGCGTAAGAGGCCATCTCATCCAAAATTGATTCGTCACCAGTCGCTTTCAGATACTCAGCGACAGCCCAAGATAACCACACGGGGTTGTCAGACGCATGAGAGCGGCAGGAAAATGCGGTTCGTCCATCTGTGAGCGTAAAAAACCAGTGGAAGACATCGCCTTCCACAAACTGATGAGAGGCGTGCAAAATGATTTGTCTCCGGGCAAGTGCTGGATCGACCCAAATCAGGTTCACCGTATCTTGCAATTGATCGCGAAAACCATACGCACCGCTCGTCTGATAAAATCCGCGCCTGGCCCAAATGCGTTCGGCGAGCGCTTGGTACTTAAGCCAATTCTGAAGCCGGTCAAATTCAGGATGATTGGTCTCAACCGTCACTGTTTCCACTAAATTGAGCCACCATTTGCGTGTATTAACGAGCCCTTCCCGTGCAGATTCAAGGCTTTTGTATTTTCGGACAAGCTGAAGCGCATCTTTCCATTCATCGGCCTGCCCCAAAACAATGGCAACGGTGGTTTCCCCGTGAGCGGGAATTTCCACTGTCCCGACAAAACTGGCTACCTCTCGATCATCGCTCAACTGTGTCTCATCCGATACACCCTGTTCCACCATAAAGGGGCGCAAGACTCCGCGATCCTGTCCGAAAAATCGGCCGCGCTTCGTTTCCACACAGTCTGAGCGAAGTGACATAGAGGCAAATGCCCATCCGGAGCGAAACATATTTCTTTCGTTTTTGAAATAAAGAGCGCCGGTTCGCTTATCATGACGCACTCTCAAAGAACCCGGAGATTCCCACGGGAGAGAGCCGGGCTGGAATCCAAGCACCATTTGAAAATAAGGTGCGACGCGCATCCTTCTGAAATGATCTGCCTGATTTTTAATGGTCAAAAGATACACCCCTGTGGGATCGTCCGGCGGGACAAAAACAGTGAGTTCGGTCGAAAGCGTCCCATCGGTCATACGAAAAAGTGCAGTTCCATCCACGCTGAATTCCGAAATGTGGCTTGCACTCTTTTTGTTCAACGGATGATAGGTTGGCGAATACCATTCATGTTGATCTAAATCGTATAAATAAATCGCTTCCGCCGGAATTTCTTTAGTCACCGTATCGGACCAATCGGGTGTTAGGCGATTCTGTTGGGAATTTCCGTTACAGGAAGTATGAAGTCCGCGATTCGTGACCATCACCGAATGAATTTCATTGGACATTGCATGGTCATAAGGCCGTGTGGTAAAGGGGGTATGAACCACAAGTTTTTTGCCGCCGTCCACAAATTCAGAGTAGGGCTCGGGTGTACCGGGCAGAACTTCTCCATGTCCGATGAGCGGCCATTTCTTTTTTGCCTCTGAAACGTAAGATTTTCGGGACGGCTCTGGTTTCAAATGCTGCTTAATCAATTCAACTGCCGTCTTTTTATTCTTAGCATAACCCAGCATCAGTCGCACAGTTTTAGAGGCCTTTGCCTCCAGCGAAATATTCACAGCGAGACTTCCGATCGGATCAAACGTGGGATAACTTGCGGTATCGCGGGCTTCTCGAAAGTTGAGCGTTTCAAAAATCCTGGGCGACCAAATACTCTGAGCTCGGCCGATAAAATCCATACGGGAGGTGAGAAACCCTTCGGGTGCAATGTCTACAGCAAGCATCCCTGCAGACTTCGTCGCTTTATGCCAGGTGAGAATCGCGTTCACCTCGCTTGAATATTCCATTTCGGGATAAAGTCTGGCGTACTGAGTATGAAACCGGTCGTGAATCCAACCGTTGAGCACCCACTCGACATAAGGAATCATTTTAAGTTGGCGGGCTTGGGAGGTCTGATTTTTAATCGTGGCGGTCCAAATTTCTGCTGTCGCCTCTTGATCCGGCAAACGGATTTCTACTGCTGTTTCGATGCCGTGACTTGCATTCGTGATTTTGAGCGAACCATCTTCCTTTTCAACATGCGAAGTTTCAAACCGGTCCTTGGGAAAATTTCCAAACACAGGCCAGAAACGTTCGGCACTTTCAGACACTTGATCAGCATCCAGCAAGAAAAGAATCTTGCCTGAGGGATCGATCATATCGTAGGCACGGCGGGTCACATCAAAAAATTCCTTGGAAGGAACAATGCTAAAACTTTCGCCGTTTTCTTTGACCGTCACTTTGTACTCTCGATTGACAAGTTCATAACTTGCCACTTTCCGTTTGCGGGAACGGTCCAACCAGAGGCGAATTCCAAAGGAAACGCCAGTGCAAATTACAATGGCACAAACGATCAAAACCAACATTTCAGAAAACGAAAATGATTGCAGCGTAAACAACAGACCTTTTTCTCTCGAAGCGTTTAGCATAGCTTCTGACGTATTCCAGGCATAATCCCAAGCCTCCCCGCGCGGAAGATAGAACGGAATGAGGAGCGGACCCCAAGTCGTAAACCGCTTGACCCCTTCTGGAATATACCGCTGCGCCGCCGCCGGGCCGATAAAGCGCGCGATTCTCTCATCAAGCCTGTCCATTCCGAGGAAGCTCAAATTAACCAACGTTGCCACGCGCAAACCCATATGATCCATCCATATGAGGACACGGAGAAAATCGAAAGCCATCAGCCAGACAAAGGTCTTAAGACTCCAAGCCTGAAACCCTTCCGGAGACATGGTCAGATTGTGATAGATCGAGAACACCGTTTGGATCGCGCCATCCCGGTTGTACCAGGTCGCCTCGGGCATCATGCGCAGAAATGTAAAAATAATGGGCGACATCCAGAGTCCCCAACGCAACACATAAATCATATGCTCAACGAGTTGGGCAACTCCCGCCTTCGAGAAGAAAAACTTAATCGGAGCAGTTTCCTTGTTAAAATAAGCCTGCATGAACACCTTGTTAATCGCGAAAAGCCACGCGGCGATGGACCAGTTAATGACACCGGCCAAAGATTCGGTAAAGAGAAGCTTCGCTCCGCCTGAATAAGTTCCCAAGTCGATCCGACCCCATTTGTTAACCAAAGGATAGGTAATGTAACTCACCGGATCAAAACCGGCACTTGTGTAAAGTTTAAATTTTTCAATCACCACCGGCACTTGCAAAGAATCCAAATAAAACGCCATCGCAGCCCCGACAAAAATACCCAGGCAGGAGTCAATCAAGTAAAGCCGCCACGATTGGACTCGCCCAATCCCCTTAAATCCATAGGCCGCATCTCTCAGAAGACTAACGCCCCCAGAAGCAAGCAAACCAATGAGAAGGCCAAACCCTATACGGCTTGACATCGATTGTTGGAAGAGCCCTTCAGAACACATGTGTGCGAAACCAAATCCTACGACCGCGCCTCGGGCGTACAAAACGACATCCCGGTAACTATACCGCACGCGCTCAAAGAAAGGCAGACTGCCGTCAAAAGTTTCGATAATCGTTTTAATGAATGGGAAAATGAAAGCGCCGGCCAAAATACCAATCGGAATTGGAAGTGCATGCATCAAGTTTTTCGAAACTTGTGCACTGAGCACAATATGAAGCACATATAAAATAGCAAGCAGAATGCCGCTATAGGCCATCCCTTTCCGTGCGCCCTTATTCACATGATCAAAAATGGTTTCATCCGAAGGCGCTTTCGCATGTCCGCTGTCCAAAAGCATTCCGGTAACCAGATAAACTTCCGCCCAAAATCCTCCAAAAGAAAGCATGGTTGTCACGATGGCGACGAGCGCCTTGAAAACAGCGGGCAGTGAACCCACCCACGGCGTTGAACCCAAATCAGCAATCAGCGGAGCAATCACAACGGCAAGCGAAACCAAAAGAATAGAGACATGGCCTTTTGAAGTTTTAAGCAGCCTGCCTTTGGTAGCAAAACTGATTCCGTTGACCACGGCTTCATTAAAACCCAAGATCACTAAGAACCGGCCAAGCGTCTCAAGCACAATCGGCCAAGCAGCGAGAAGGCCGAGCGTGAACCCATCTGTAAGCGTTCGGACAAAATTTGCATTCTCAAGCAAAAGCAACCAATTGAAGAGATAGGGCGTACTAACGATTAAGAGACCCGTGATCGTTTTCAAATGCTTGCGTGAGGTAGCGAATGAATAAGCGTTCGAGACATGATAAATCAGGCAAGTCAGTGCGGCGACGTTGCTGCTGAAAATCAAAATTTGAAGCCAGTTGGAAGGCGCTTCCAAAATCTGCTGCCGGCTGGAAGCAACCGCAAGAAGCCCCGTCAAGAGAACATTTTGAAACACTTGAGCAGGGGTCAGATGTTTGCCACTCAGCTTATAAGAGAGAAGTTCTGCGATCAAAGCTCCCATCAATGCAACCACGAGGAACGTGAAAGTGAACCCGGCATCCAAAGGATTGACCGTTCCGAGTGATTTGATGACGAGCGCAATCCCTGCAATGAAAACTGTCATCATCCCATAAAATAAGTCCTGTTTAAGCCGTGCCGAAATCGCTACCCCCTGCGCGGACAACGGATGAGTGGGTTGAATTGGTTTCCCGGGCAGGAACTTGCCAAAAAAGACGGCTGAGAAAGCAGCAAGTAAGCTGATGAAAAGAACTAAAGCCACTTTTGCAAAAATGAGATTTTTCTCTAGCGGGGTCAGTTTGCCAAAACCAAGGTCAAAAGATAACGTCCCGGTAATGGGCGGCGTAGTCGCCTCGGTTTCGCTCGCCTTCTCAGGATTGAACCAAACCGGATTAGCCGCCTTGGGACTGACGACAAATACCACTTCGGTCAATTCGCCAACGATATTCCAATTGACTGCTTCTCCCAATGAGTTCGAGCCGGGCTTCAGAAAAAGCGGGATGGTTTGCATCCCCGACTTACCTTTGATTTCCGCTTTCACAGAAACTTGGTTGATTTGTTCCGCATGAGGCACGTGGACGCCAATTCGAACTGCATCCACCGCCCCGGGCCGCAAATCAGCCGTATAACTTTTGGTCCAAATACCCACCACCGATCCGATGGGAACTGAATAGTCGAACGTCCAAACATCTTTTCCGGTGGTTTCGTCGAGGGTGGTGGTAATTGCACCTTTTGAAGGACCGATGTTAAAAACACCTTTCTCGCCGGCATCTAAAAGACTAAAAGCGGTAAAAGCACTTGCTTTGCCCTTGGATGGCCGTGGGCTAGACAACTTGACAAATTCAACAACAAAATTGAGCGCGCCTTTTGTTAATTCAGCATCTCCTGTTGATTTCACGACGAAGGAAACTTCATTCAAACCGCCGATCCTTTCCCAATCGATGGCTTCAATGAGGGAATTCCAACCAGATTTGAGGTGGAGCGGAACATCTTGAACACCTTTTGTTC
>JACOVU010000011.1 GCA_016177155.1 Candidatus Omnitrophota bacterium
GATATTTAAAAGTTGTAAGTCGTAAGTTTTAAGTTGTAAGTAAAAAAAGGGGACAGACTGTAGTCTGTCCCCTTTTTTCTTTTTCTTACGACTTATAACTTTGTTGATCCAGAAACTTACGGACGGCTTCTGCGGCACGTTCAACTGCCCCAGAGCCTCCCAGTTTGGATTGGACTTCTTTCAGGTCAAGAATCATTTTTTCTCTTAAGTCTTGGTGATTTAAAAGATAAACTGCTTCTTGAGCAATCGTTTCCCGCTGGATTTCGTGTTGGAGGAATTCGGGAACTATTTTCCGACCCGCCACGACATTAACAAGCCCAATATATGGAATTTGAATCAACCTTCGCCCCAAAAAGAAAGTAGACCAGGCGGTTTTGTACAGGATAACAAAGGGCGTGGAGGCAAGCGTTGCTTCAAGTGTTGCCGTCCCGGAAGAAACCATGGCGAAATCACTGGCTGAAAGAATATCGAAACTCCTGTCCGGAACACTTTGGATTGGATAAGTAGGCTTTGCTTTGGCCAAGATCGATTCGTACAGTTCCGGATAGAGGGTAGGGGTTTGGGAAAGGATAAATTGGGCCTGGGGCATTTTCTCGTAAATGGTTTTTGCAACCTTGAGCATTTCAGGAAGGATGCGTTTCACCTCGGTTTTTCTTGAGCCAGGGAGCAGAGCTACAATTTTTGATTCGCTTGTGATTTTCGGAAACCATTCTGTACGGAGTTCTATTCTTGATTTCGAGGGTTTCAAAAGATCAGCCAGAGGGTGCCCCACCCAAGTGACAGGAATCTGTTCTCTTCTGTAGAGCTCCGCTTCAAATTTGAACAGAACGATCGTGTGATCTACCGCTCGCCGAATCGTTTGAATCCGTTTTCCGCCCCACGCCCAGATTTGGGGCGAAATGTAATAAATGATGGGAAAGCGCTTGTTTATTTTTTTGGCAAATCGGAGATTGAACCCTGGATAGTCAATTAAAATGATCGCATTAGGTCTAAAGGTTTCCATTTCGCGAAGCGCTCTTATGAAAATAGATCGGAAAAAGAAATATTTTCTAAGCACATCCCCCAGACCCAGCACCGCTTCTTTTGTGAGATCATGAATCAGGTCCACACCTTCTTCTTTCATGAGCGGGCCGCCCAACCCACGGCAAATCAAATCGGGGAAATGTTTTTTTAAGGCTCTTACGAGGTGAGCGCCTTGAAAATCGCCTGAAGCTTCTCCAGCGATTAAAAAGAGTTTCTTAGGAGACATCGAGAGGTTGAGGAGCGTTTTCTTTGATCGATTCTAAGATTTGAAGTGCGACCCGAAGTGCTTCACGAGCATGAATGTCTGGTTTTCCGTGGTCGCTTCCGCGCGCGACGGAACGAACAAAATCTTCAAGCTCAGCCTTAAGCGGCTCTTCTTTTTGGATGTCCATTTGTTCGCGGCTTATTTTCCCGCCAAAGAGTGCTTGCGGAAGACTAGCCTTTCTGAAAATCTGCGCTGTTTGAGCAACATAATCGAGAGAAATATAAGCGTCTTCTTGAAAGATTCGAATTTTTCTTTGCGCTTCAGGAGTGAGTCTTGAGGCGGTGAGATTTGCGATCGTGTTATTTTTAAATTTAATCCGTACGTTCGCAAGGTCTTCGTAGGGAGTGAGCACGTTGATTCCGATTGCATCGATGGATGCAATTTCTGATTTGACAAGTTGCAGGACAATATCGATGTCGTGAATCATGAGATCCAGTACGACACCGCAATCCGAAATTCGAGCATTGAAAGGGCCGAGTCTATGAATTTCGAGAAACCGAATGTTTTTTGCGATTTGTTGAACGCGGCGAATCGCGGCATTATAGCGCTCGAGATGTCCTACCTTGAGCGTCAGGTTTTTTTGTCTGGCGATGTCGATGAGCTCATCTGCTTCTTCGAGGCGTGTGGTAATGGGTTTTTCAATCAGGATGTGGACGCCTGCCTGGAGCACTTCCTTTGCAATTTGGAAATGAGTGGAGGTAGGGGTCGCGATACTTGCAAGATCGATTTTGCCGAGAAGCTCGCGAAAGTTGGTTGTGAATTGAGTTCCTAACGCTTGTGCTCGTTCCGCTTTTGAACCGTCCAAATCGCACAAACTGATGAGTTCAACGCCGGGGAGTTCGTGGTAAATTCGGGCGTGTTCTTTACCTAGATGTCCGACGCCAATTACAGCCGCTCGAAGTTTGCTCATAAGTTGATTAAAATCAATGGGATAGCACGTTGATTGTGAAAGGCAGTGTATCACAAATCAATCGGTGCGTCATCTTTTTTGATTAGGGAAACAAGGATTTTCTGATACAATTTGCCACATTACTATGGGAGTCTATGGACGTTTATTAGCCTATCTCAAGCCCTATCGTGGCCGACTCGTGTTAGCGGGTCTATGCACGCTTTTGTATACGGTTGCGCACTCGCTTGTTTCGGTGACCGTGTTCATTGTTTTAAATGGCTTACAGAATAAGGATTACGTTAATCTCAAAGGTCTCCCGCACATAGACGAGTGGCTCGGGAAACTCCATCTTCCAGCGATTAATATTTCCGATATACAGTTTCCCACTTATCTGGTCCCGTTTATTGTCGTAGCCGTTTTCTTGTTTCGAGGGGCATTTGAGTACCTTTCTCGTTACCAAATGTCGGCGGTAGGGCTTAGGGCTGTGCGGAAAGTCCGTGAAGATTTATATGCCCATATCGTCAAACTTCCCATGAGTTTTTATTCAAAGGGCAGAACCGGCGAACTCATGAGCCGCACCATGAACGATGTTGGCGTCATCCAGGCGGGCGTTACGGATGTTTTTGTAGATTTGGTGAAACAACCGCTTGTCATTTTGTTTCAAATCCCGCTCGTCTTTTTGTGGGGTGGGCCTCTTGCTTTTACCGCGCTCCTTCTTTTTCCGATTGTTTTAGGTCCAGTTATTCTCTTGGGACGCCAACTCAGAAAAATAGAACGCAAAACACAGGAGCAGCTTGCCAATATTAATGCTGAAATGCAGGAGACTTTTAGTGGCTCGGGTGTTGTGAAAGCGTTTAATATGCAGACTTATGAAATTAGACGTTTTGAAGGTATTCACAAGAATGTTTTTAATTTCTTAAAACGTTCACTCAGAATCATGATTCTTCAACGTCCCTTGATTGATGTGATTGGTTCTGTCGGTGTCGCCTTGGCAGTTTGGTATGGGATGCGCGTACTGCCGCTTGATCGATTTGCTTCTTTTGTCACCACTCTGTTTCTCTTTTATGAACCCCTCAAAAAGATGAGCAAAGCAAATGCGTCCTTGCAACAGGCGGTGGCGGCCGGAACGCGTGTTTTTGAGTTAATGGATATCGCGCCTGAAATTTTAAGCCGGGCTGGCGCTATCAAGCTTGAGAAAGCAATCCATGCGATCGAATATCGCAATTTAACTTTTGCCTATGAATCGAGCAAAGAAGTACTTCAAAATATCAATTTGACGGTTCATGCGGGTGAGGTGACAGCTTTGGTAGGAACAAGCGGTGCAGGGAAAACCACATTTGTGAATTTGCTTTTGCGATTCTATGACCCGACTCAAGGTGTGATTTTGATTAATGGCCGGGATATTCGAGACTATGAACTTAATTCTTTACGCAATCAGGTTGGCGTCGTCACTCAGGAAACTTTTCTTTTTAACGCAACGGTATTAGAAAATATTGCTTACGGAAGGTTAGAAGCTTCTTTTGAAGAGGTGAAGAAAGCAGCCGAAGTTGCATTCGCGGACGAGTTTATCAAAGTTCTTCCACAAGGTTATGCTACGGTGATCGGGGAGAGGGGCGTGACACTTTCGGGAGGTCAAAGGCAAAGACTTTCGATTGCGAGAGCATTGCTTAAGAACCCACCTATTTTGATTTTGGATGAAGCCACCTCTCAACTGGACACGGAAAGTGAACGGCAAGTTCAAAAAGCGCTTGAAAAACTGATGGAAGGAAGAACCGTATTTGCTATCGCCCACCGACTTTCCACCATTCAGAATGCAGACCGAATCATTGTCCTCGACCGAGGAAAATTGGTTCAGATGGGCACGAATGAAACCCTCCTGAAGGAGGGGGGTGTTTACAAGCGACTTTACGACCTTCAGTTTAATGTGTGAATTTTCTTGCCCCTGAGCAAAAATATGTTACAATTCAGGCTCGTTTTTGTTTTTTCATTCCGAGAATCGTCGTAACTCGTTGAAGTACAATAGGATCTGAAATTACTATGTTAAAGGAGGAAATTGGATTGTCAGAACCAGTAACGGTTAAGCAACTGTTAGAAGCAGGGGTACATTTTGGTCATCAGACCAAACGATGGAATCCGAAGATGTCGCCTTATATTTTTACGAATCGAAACGGCGTTTACATCATTGATTTGGAAAAAACCCTTGCCTATCTTCTCACTGCTTGTGATTTTCTAAGGAGTGTCGCTGAGCAGGGAGGAACCATTCTTTTTGTGGGCACGAAGCGCCAAGCTCAAGATGCCATTTATGAAGTGGCACAGAAGAATGAGATGCCTTATGTGAATCACCGTTGGTTGGGCGGGATGCTGACCAATTTTGAAACGGTTCGCCGAAGTGTCGCCAAGCTTGAAGAAATTGAAAAGATGGAAACCGAAGGAACTTATCAATTTTTTACCAAAAAGGAAGTGGCCAAGCTCAAAACCCAACACGCAAAACTGCTCAAGGTGTTAGCAGGTATTCGGAATATGAAGCGGTTTCCAAACGCTCTGTTTGTAGTCGATCCCAAGCAAGAAGAGATTGCCGTACTGGAAGCAAGAAGGCTCGGCATTCCGATTGCAGCCATTATTGATACCAACTGCGATCCGGATTTAATTGATTATCCCATTCCTGGTAATGACGACGCCATCCGTTCGGTCAAACTCATTTGTGAGGTTGTTTCAAAAGCAGTTTCAGAGGGACGTGAAAAATTTGCCCTCGGCCACCCTTCAGAAAAAGAGGTAGAAGAAGAACTTGTAGGTTCGCCCGCCACGAGCGTTCCCATCGTCAACGAGGAAATTGTAGAGGTGATTGAAGAAACGGTTGTTGAAAAACTGGTAGACCGCGAAGCACCCAAGGCGAAGCCGAAAAAAGCACGCCCCAAAAAAGAAGGCGGGGAAGTTTAGCTCTTTTTTATGGCTCAAAATACCATGGCTAAAGATAAGAGCGTAGATCAAGTGCGGGTTCTGCGGGCTGAGACAGGTGCGGGTATTATGGATTGTAAGCGCGCCCTTGCTGAAACGAAGGGCGACATTCAGGCTGCTAAAGAACTTCTCCGAAAGCGGGGTTTTGAGATCGCGCGAAAAAAAGCAGGGCGAGCCGCAAAAGAAGGCCAAGTCTTTTCTTATATTCATTCGGGCGGCAAGATCGGCGTCTTGGTTGAAATTGATTGTGAGACCGATTTTGTAGCTCGAAATTCTGAGTTTCAGCAGTTTGGCCGTGATATCGCCATGCAAATTGCAGCGGCGAATCCCTTATTTCTTTCGCGCGAAGAAATTGACCCGAAATGGCTGGAACATGAAAAAGAAATCTTCAGGGCACAGGTGAAGGACAAGCCTGCACAAATCCAAGACCAAATCATTAGAGGGAAATTAGAGAAGCGGTTTGAGGAAGTATGTTTGCTGGACCAAAAATTCATCAAAAATGAAGACATGACCGTTCAAAATCTACAGACCGGTCTCATTTCAAAACTGGGTGAAAATGTGATCATTCGCCGTTTTCGCCGCTTTGAAATTGGTGTAGAATAAGATCCTCTTAAGATCCTTCACAAATTGCGAGTTGGAATATGGCGAAGAAAAAGAAGCCGGTGTTCAAACGCGTCCTACTAAAACTGACCGGAGAATCTCTCCAAGGCCGAAAAGGCTACGGAATTGACCTCAAAGTTGCCCGTTCCATTGCCAGACAAATTAAGGATGTTAAAGAATTGGGAGTTGATGTTGCCTGTGTGATTGGGGGCGGCAACATTTTCCGCGGCCTTCCTGCTGCCGAAGAGGGAATGGAGCGTGTGACCGCTGATTACATTGGAATGCTGGCCACCGTGATTAATTCCTTAGCCCTTCAGAGCGCACTTGAACAAGAAGGGGTATTTACGCGGGTTCAAACGGCCATGGAAATCCAGCGCTTGGCAGAGCCTTATATTCGGAGGCGCGCCATCCGTCATTTGGAAAAGGGCCGAGTCGTCATTTTTGCAGCGGGGACTGGAAACCCCTATTTTTCCACGGATACCGCAGCAGCGCTCCGCGCCATTGAAGTTGGAGCAGACGTGATTTTAAAGGCGACCAAGGTTGACGGTGTTTATTCAAGCGATCCCAACAAAGATCCAAAAGCGCAAAAATTTGGCCATTTGAAGTACATTGACGTTCTCAAAAAGAGACTTCAAGTAATGGATGCCACCGCGATTTCGCTCTGCATGGACAATCACCTTCCGATCGTGGTGTTTAATTTGATGAAACCAGGAAATATCCTGCGCGTGGTGTTAGGGAATCCAATCGGAACGAAAGTATCCTAAGGGAAACGTACGATGGCGCAAACTGTAGATCAGACTAAATCGATTTTGAGCGACTCAGAACATAAAATGCAAAAGGCGCTGGATGCGGTCCGCCATGAACTTCAAATGCTTCATACGGGCAGGGCCTCGGTTGCGTTGGTCGAGGGAATCAAAGTGGAGTATTACAATACGATCACTCCTTTAAAAGGAGTCGCTTCAATTTCAACGCCGGATACAAAAACCATTGTCATTCAGCCGTGGGATATGGGAGCGCTTTCTGCGGTTGAGAAAGGAATTTCCACCTCAGGGCTTGGGCTCGTGCCGCAAAATGACGGCAAAGTCATTCGCATTAAGATGCCGCCACTTACGGAAGAACGGCGTGCCGAGATCGATCGATTGATCCGAAAGATTGCGGAGGATGGACGGGTTTCGATTCGCAATGTCCGCCATGAAGCCAATGACCACATCAAGAAACTTGAAAAATCGAGCGTCATCGGAGAAGACGTTTCGAAGGTAAATCAGAAAAAAGTTCAGGACATCACGGATCGGTTCATCAAACTTATCGACGAGGCACTTGCGAAAAAAGAATCTGAAATCAAACAGGTGTAGTCGCTAGTGCTTCGACGCAATTGAAATTGCTGGCTGGCAATTTCAATTTTGCTCAGCACGAGTGGTGAGCGAATCACCAAAATCAAATGAGTCGAACCGCTAGTGCCATTTAACGAATCGGTTGAAAACGGTACTAGCGATTTTTATTTTTACGGATGTTTTGCGCAGGATGACCGGCTAGCTCAGCACATTTTGAGGTGCAGCTTGCACCTCAAAAGTGCAGCCCTGACCTTCCATTGAGTTCGTTAGAACTCAATTTCTAATGAAGGTCATGGGCAGTCTGGTAGAGCACTGC
>JACOVU010000012.1 GCA_016177155.1 Candidatus Omnitrophota bacterium
AAAATTCTGGAAGCAAAATACGACATCAATATCCCAGATTCAGTTTTCCACCGAAAAAATTTAGAAGAGTAATCTTAATTATGTTCCTCTTAAAACTTGCGTTTCTCAATATCGGCCGCAATCCGAGACGTTCTCTCATTACGGTCCTCGCCGTCGGAGTGGGACTCGCCGCACTCATTTTCCTTTGGGGCTTCAGTGACGGTACGAACAACCAAATGCGGGAAAATGTGATCCAGCTCCTGACGGGCCACATCCAAATTCACGCCACTGATTTTGAACGGACGCTTGCGCCCGAGCTCACCATCCCTGAACGCAGTCAGGTCCTTGAACAATTAAAATCGATCCGTTCTATTCAAACGGTCACAGAACGAATTAAGTGCGAGGCGCTCATCGGAACAAGTGAAAAATCGCGCGGTGTACTGCTGACAGGAATCGATCCTACCGGCGAAAAACAAGTGACGAGTCTTGCCGACCACATTCAAGAAGGTGAATTTTTATCGCCTGAAGACACGCGGAAAATGATGATTGGCGACCGGCTCGCCAAAAAAATCCAAATTGCCTTGGGCGACAAAGTGGTCGTGATGACGCAGGCAATGGACGGAACACTTTCTGGATATGCTTACCAGGTAAAAGGAATTTTTCACACAGGAAGTCAGGCCATTGATGAAGTTTCGGCGTACATCACGCTTTCCTCGGCCCGGGAACTCCTTTCACTTGAAAACAATACCCATGAAATTGTGATCAAACTTTCTGGGCGCAAAACCATTTCATCGGTTCTCGATCAAATAAGAGCAAAGCTCGACCTTAATCAATATGAAATCCTCACATGGAATCAAATCATGCCTGAGATCGAGCAATGGGTCGCCTGGTCTGAAGCCATCATTCGCACGATTCTCCTTGCCGTGATGGTCGTGATCGGCGTGAGCATTATGAATACGGTCCTCATGTCGGTCCTGGAACGAACGCGTGAGTTGGGTGTCATGATGGCAATCGGAACAACTCCAAAACAAATCGTGAGTTTGATTCTGCTTGAAACGCTCATCCTCGAATTTTTTGGAATCCTCCTAGGACTTGCAGGAGGATATGCGGTCACGGCGTACTTTGGAAAAGTCGGAATCGCTTTTCCTGAACTTGAAAAAGCGTTTTCGAAATCTTACATGAGCACAATCACTTACACACAGGTTGAGGCCTTTCACGTCGTGCAATCCATCATCGTTCTCATCCTATTAACTACTTTTATCGGGCTCTACCCTGCTTGGAAAGCAGGACGGATGCAGCCGATCAAAGCCATCTACAGGCCTTAACATGTCACTCGTAGAAGTGAAAAACCTTACCAAAACATTTACGGAAGATTCAGAACCGATTCACGCCCTGTCTTCGGTTTCCTTAGCGATCGATGAGGGCGAATTTACGGCTGTCACCGGCCCATCGGGTTCTGGAAAAACGACGCTTCTCAACCTCATCGGCTGCTTGGATCAACCCACGGAGGGCCGTGTGTCCTTAGAGGGCGAAGAGATTTCAAAATGTTCACCACAAAAATTGTCAGCCTTAAGACTCAGAAAGATCGGTTTCATTTTCCAGGATTACAATTTAATCCCAGCCTTTACTGCCATTGAAAATGTGGAATATGTGCTCTGGCTTCAAGGTATTTCGGCTGAGGAGCGAAGAAAACGAGCTGTTGAAATCTGCGAACGGTTTAACATTGGGAAACTGATTCACCGCAGACCTTACCAAATGAGCCGAGGCCAGCAGCAACGCGTGGCGGTAGCGCGTGCCATTGTTCACAAACCCAAAATCGTTTTAGGAGATGAGCTCACGGCAAATCTCGATCACAAAACAGGCGCTGAACTCATGGAATTCTTAAAGGAACTGAACCAAAAAGAAAAGATTACTTTTCTCTATGCCACACACGATCCTGAAATGATGAAACAAGCAAAGCGGATGATTTCCTTAAAAGACGGAAGACTCATTTCGTCATGATTAAAAGACCTTTCTCTACTTTAGATGCCATCGTACTGCTGCTCCTTTTTCCTGTGCTCGTATTCGCCGACTCACCGCTTCATATCAATCTTGCGAATGGGAAAATTGAGAACAAAATCTCAGGTTACGTGAAAAGCCTCAATTTTTTCACATCGACAACGGGTTTCACCCCCGAACTGGTCGATAGTCCTTCTGCGATTGCCAAACAAAACTCCAATGCCTTTACCTCACTTGAAAGGTTTCGCCTTCAAACGAGAACCGTCCTCAAGCTCACGGAAAAGGAGCGCTTTACGTTAAAGGTCGATTATGACCACCAACCTTATTTCGGGACGTTTGTCGGAACGGGAGATTTTCGAATTGCGAAAAGGCAAACCGAGGAAAGACAATTTCTTGATCTCAGCCAAACGCTCGTCGAGCAAGACAATGTCTTTTATGAACACAGATTGTATCGTGCGAGTATCGCTTATGAATCAGAAGCGTTTGATCTTGAAATCGGAAGGCAGCAAATTCCTTGGGGTGTGGGACATTTTTTCACTCCGACGGATCTTTTTAATCCCTTTAACCCGACCCAGATTGAACTTGAAGAACGAGATGGGGTTGATGCCGTCAATTTCACGCTCAAAAAACCCGCTGGGTTTAAAACTCAATGGGTCTACACCCCCGGCGGCAAACAACTTCATCCGCAAAGGTTTCTCGGGCGAATTTCACATGACGTAAAAGGTTATGAGGTGGGCGTTCTGGGCGGACGCATCAAGCGGGATCATGCGGTTGGGTTTGACCTTCAAGGTAACTTAATGGACTCAGCCGTGCGAGGTGAATTCTTGTACCGCGAAGCAGAACTTGAAAAAGACTTCGTCAAATTCACCGTGAACGCAGATTACAATTTTCCCCACAATATCTACGGACTTCTCGAATACCATTTTAATGGCCAAGGCCGGCGCGACCAAGACGATTATCAAGTGGATCGTCTGATTCGCGGGGAAATCCAAGAGCTTGGGAAAAACTTTTTGGCGGGGCTTTTAGGTTATGACCTCACGAGCCTCATCCGCCTTGAATATCGGACCATTTGGAACATGGACGATACGAGTCTTTTCCAAAGGCCTGAAATCCAATATGAAGTCACGAGCAATATTTTAATCACGCTGGCCGCCCAGCTTTATCTCGGTGCAAACGACGATGAATACGGACAAGCCAAAAACCTCTTCCTCGGCGAAGTGAAATACACTTACTAGTATGGTCCAAACCGCCCAAGCGTCCATCATCGTTCCCTGCTATAACGAAGCGGAACGGTTTCCAAAAGAAAAGTTTGTCAGTTTCACAAGAACCAACCAAGATTACTTTTTCTTATTTGTGGATGACGGAAGTACGGACGAAACCCCCGCCATTCTCGAATCACTCAAGCGTACAAATCCAGATCGATTTGGCGTTTTAAGACTTGAAAAGAATTTCGGCAAAGGCGAGGCAGTCCGGCGAGGATTTCTTCAGGCCATGAAGGCGAAGCCAACCTATCTCGGCTTCTGGGATGCCGATTTAGCGACACCGCTTGAAGTGATACCCTCCTTTCTCACCGTGTTGAAAGGACGACCTTCGGTCGAAATGGTCTTTGGCTCACGCATTAAACTCATGGGTTCAGACATCCAACGAAATGAACTCCGCCACTATGTAGGCCGTATCTTTGCGACGGCGGCTTCTTTCGTGCTAAAGCTTGCCATTTATGATACCCAATGCGGTGCAAAAATGTTCCGAAATACGGATGTGCTGCACACGATTTTCACCGAACCCTTTAGATCGCGCTGGATTTTCGACGTGGAGCTTATTGCCCGCTTTCTCCGATTGAAACGAACGCAAGGTTTCCAGAACGGCAACTCCAGCATTTATGAACTCCCTCTGCCGAGTTGGCATGACATTAAGGGATCAAAACTTCATACGACAGATTTTGTGAAGGCGCTCTGGGATCTTTTGCAAATTTATCTCACCTACCGCTAATCCAAGGGGGACGGGTCTTCAGACCTGTCCCCGCACGATGACCTCAAGTAAGATGGGGTAAAATTTGCGCGAGGAATTCCTGGAAAGGTTCGCCCGTTGTCCCCGAAAAACGGATGAGCAGGATTTGACTTTCCTGGCGTGTTAAGTTGTCCCAAGCAAACTGAAGCTGCTGGGCATAATAATTCGTGGTAAACCGTTTTCCTACCTTGTAAAGATAAAGCACTTCCTGGCGACTGTTGGGATTCCGCTGGTCGTGAGCCGTAAAACGTTTCACAGGAACTTCTAGGCCGCTGACTGGAAGACTGGCATCTTTGGTTTCCGTAATCGTGTAATGGGAAGAAGTGTAGCACACCTCTGGCGGATGAGCCACACGTCGATCTTTGCTTGACCCCACCAGAAGAAGATGAACAGCCTCCCCTTTCGGATTCTGATAAAGCCTGGAAAGAATGTTTTTCGTTTCAAGAATCTGATAGGTCAGTTCGTCGACAGGCTCATCTTTTCCCACCCAATCACCAATTTGAAATGGAATCGTCCCAAAACGCAGGTCGATCGCTTCATCAATCGAAAAATGAGTGGGGGGAGCGAGCGGATAAAGCGCCAAAACTCCCAAAATCAGAATGACCAAAAGATAAGCTTTATCAAATTTGAACACGGTCGCCTTCCAATCCCTGCTTGAGTAGCATAAAACAAGCGAGCGCAATCACAAAAGCAAGAATGCCTCCGCCGTCATGAACTACTTTTTGGGCGACAAAATCCATGCCATAAATTTCACCCAAAAGGCTCATGGCAAAGACACGAACCACGTTGGAGATAATCGCCAGAGGAAACCCCGACACCACAAGGACCATTTTCTTCCAAAACGCCAAACGGCTTCCGTAAGCGAACACAAAGCCTAGGCATAAGAACGCAAGAAAGGACCTCAGTCCGCTGCAGGGATCTCCGACCAAACACACCGCATGGGGGGTGTAGATATAACTTCCCTCGCGAAGTGCTTTGATGCCGATGAAATTTAAAAAATAAGTCGATGCTTCCGAAACAAAAAACTTCATTCGGAGCGTGACTTCAGAAATCACAAGAAGCGGAAGTGGAATCATCAACACCAGAAATACAATTGGAAACCAAATGGCTTGGGTGATTTTCCTTCCAAACACAAAAAGCACCGTTCCAAACAGGATAATCACCAATGAAAACGCCGAAAGAAAATAAATCCGAAGGACACTGCTTACCAATTGAATTAAAGCGCCAGCCACCAAGACGGCAAGTCCAAATGGCTCGCGCTCCTGAGTAAAATTGGAAAATGCTTTGCGTTTCTTCCAAATCCAATAAATCGAAACCAAAGGGATCAGAAATCCATGGGCATAATAGGAATCCCGCGCCATCCAGCGATCCACCATCCAGGTGAATGTGGGATAGAACGTGTATGCAAGCAAAACAGAGATTAATAACCACTTAATCCAAGAAAGTTTCAAGTTTCTAGTTTCGAGTTTAGAGTTCATAAAAAACATTGCTCCCTAACAACTTTAAACTAGAAACTCGAAACCCGAAACTGAATTTATACATACGCTCGCTCCCACGTCACCTTTTGCTCGCCCTTGAGAAAGCGGATGAGCCCCATCACTGCTGAGTAATTCAAGAGACAGAACATATAGGGAAGATAGCCAATTCCTTTGTAAAGAACTTCCGTCCTTACGCGCAAAGCCTCATAACCCGCAAGACCGTAAAATACCAACTGGGCAACCAGGGTAAATACATAAAAAGGTTCAGCCAATAGAAAAAGATTTGAAACAAAAACGACCAACAAAAAGAAAGGCACAGAGAGCCTCAGCAATTTATGAGAAATGAGCTGCCATCCAATTGGACTTTTCAATGGATTGAGGAGCTCGGGAAAGTGTGCAAAAATTTGGTAATTTCCGGCGAGCGTCCTCACTTTCCGTTTAAACTCCTCGGAGCTTCGTTCGGAAACCCGGTCAAACGCGAGCGCTTCCGACTCAAATACTGCCCGATAACCCTTGGAGATGGCCGTGAAAGGGATATACATATCGTCGACCAGAATATCGGCTGGAAGTATTTTTGGGAAAAGCATTTTTCGAATCGCATAAATCGCACCCGTCGCCCCTAACATGGATCCAATTTCACTTTCCTTTTTTCTCAAGAATTTCTCATACCGCCAGTAGGCATCCATTCCGCTTCCAACGCTGCCAACCGCCTCTGCCTTGCTTTTCAAATAAAGCTCGCCTGATACACTGCCGACCTTCGGGTCGGAGAAATTACTCACCAAAGCTTTCAACGCTCCTCGGTCGAGTTCTTGCCTGGTATCTGTAAATAAAAGGATGTCGCCGCGCGCTTCTTCAACAAGCGCTTTCAGCACATGAGGCTTGCCAAAATTTTTGACGAATCGAAAAAACCGAATCCGCGTTGAATGAAACTTAGAAACAATTTGATCTGTTTGATCCGAAGCTCCATCCGATCCTACTAAAATCTCGAGTTTGTCTTCCGGATAATCTAATTCCAGTAGATTGAGGAGCTTTCGTTCAATCGCTTTTTCTTCGTTAAAAGCTGAAATGACGACACTTACAAAAGGCTCGCATGGTTTTTTGGCTACAGGCTTTCTGAGCACGAAACCAATCAAAAATAAAGCCACGGGATACCCCAAATACGTATAAAGAATCGCTGAAACTGAAACCCAAAATAAAAATACCAAACACATCTCAACCATGGGTTAAATTCCTTTTAAAATTGGCAAGCGCATCATAAATATCGGGCCGAACAAACCGCCTGAGCCCTTCCTTGGCTCGTTCCACCAATCGTTTATACCCTAAATCGCCACTGACGAAGCGTGTGAAATCTTTGAATCCAAGGTTCTTTTTCACCGCAATCCGATTGAGCCGCCAGGGATCTTGGCCCGGTTGATTCACATCGAAGCGTGAGGTAAATACAAATTTAAAACCCAGCTCCATCGTGACCTCGCGAATTCTGAGTTGATAAAAACCCCGCGGCACGGAGTAACTTTTAATTTCAAGACCGAGCTTGTCTTCGAGGATCTTCTTGGATTTCTGAGTTTCTTTCCAAAGTTCATGATGGGTTAATGCACTTAACGGAATGTGACGATAGCCGTGCGAACCAATTTCAAAGCCTGCAGCCAAGATTTCCTTAAGTTGGCTCCAATCGAGATGGCCCGGTTGGCCCACATGGGCCACAGGAACAAAAAAGAGACCTTTCATTTGTCTTCCTGTGAGCGCTCGCATCACATGGTCAAGGTGAGAAATGTGGCCATCATCAAACGTAAGCATAATCGGTTTTCTAACTGAAGATTTTCCATCAAGCCAAGTACCAAGGCCCGCTTCTGAAAGAGTCGTAAAACCTTCGTTGGCAATATAGTCAAGCTGGAATTCAAAAGAATCCGTTAAGATCACGTAGGGAGTTTCTTCCTGAAGCCAAGGGTATTCCCCTCGCCGCAACTCAATACCGTGATAATTTAAAATAGGAAGCAAGGGACTCATAAACCTGCCTCTGAAACTTCGCGAACTTTCTTTGCGTAAACAATCAATTTGTTTTCCATGCGCAATAGTCTTGCGAGTAAATTTGCCAATGGCAACAATTTGATCACGATGACGCGCTTAGGATCTTTGCGGTAATGGACATCGATTTTTTGGCTTGCAAACTCAAGCGACGTTTTATCTAACTGATACTCAAGCAATTTGAACCCAGTTTCTGAAAGCAGCAAATCCATTGTTTTACGCGAATAAGAAAAATAATGCGGGGTATAATAGACATACTTTAAAAGAAATGAACCTTTCCGACCAAAGAGTTTTGAGAAAACGCGCGCAATCTGCTTAAACAATCCGCCCTCATTTGGAGTCTTCATCACTAAAATCCCGCCAGGTTTCAACAAGCGATTTGCAACCTTCAAATTTTCAAGAGGCTTTCGAATGTGCTCGATCACATCCCAAAGTGTAATCACGTCAAATGAAGCGGGCGGAAATAAACGATCCTCAAGTGTACCCACTTTAACGTCCAAATCGTAGCGCTCATGTGCTGCTTGGCTTGCGGCGCTTGAGATATCAAGGCCTTTCACCTGCCAACCTTCTTCGCGTGCTACCTTAAGAAAGTGTCCGACTCCGCACCCTACATCCAAAAGATCTCCGGGACTCGGTATGAGCTTCTGTAAAAAGGAAAGACGCTTCTTAAATTCGTTTGTGAAAATAGACTCGACTTTTTCATTGAGATAAATCCGTTTTTGGCCATCATTTTCCCAATAAATTTTTTCTTCGGGATCAAAAGCGTCATCTTTGGCTCTCGATTCAAGAAAGACAAGCTCACAACGCTTACACTGAAGCACGTTCACTTTATCAGGAATCAGATCGCGGGAAATCATCACTTCAATCTCCCCCTCACCACAAAAGATACATGTCTCAGATTTCAAAGTTTCGATCGTCATGAAGGGGGCGGCTCCATAGCAAATTTTTCTTCAAGCGCTCCGAATACATAGGGAACTGTGGAAAGAAGCTGCATCGGGCGATGATAAATGGGCTTACCATAAATCAATCCATCGATAAGTGGGTCTTGCGAAAATTGCTGATGATTCATCAAATGTTTTAAATGTTGTTCCGCCGCGGATATAAAAAAATGGTCGTGTGTGATTAAATAAGCATAAGCCAAGCCATGTAAAATGCTAGGTCCCATATATTCTGAGGGAGCAAGATAACGAATGAGCCGCAGAAGCATTTCTTTCACTTCGCTGTCCTGCGTTAATTCATGATAGCTAATGAGTGCACCCACCAAATATCCCGACATATACAGGTCACTTTTTTCACCGCTCCACGTATGAAAAATTGGATTATAGTTTTCCAAAAAACTTCCGTCTTGTTGTTGACCCCTTAGAAAGATTTTGACAATCTTATCGGCTTGCTTTTTAAATCGTTCATCTCCCGTAGCCTCATAAAGTAATACATCGCCCCACAGCACATTGGACATCGCACGGTTCGGCGCAATATGAGGATACTTTTGATACGTGAACGGTTCCGTAAGAAAGTAGTCGCCGATTTCTTTGGCCACATCGAAAGCCCTTTCATTGCCGGTGAGATAATAATAAAGTAAAATTCCAACCACGCTTGTGTGACTGGCTTCATCCGTACGGCCAGACCAATGATTGGCGCTGTGCCGATGCATCGCTCCTACTTGAGAACCTTCACAATTGTACCAACCCCATCTTCCCACGGGATGCCATCCAGGCTGATCATATTGTCTTCCGCCTTTTTCATCGCCGTCCTCATCTCGCCACCACGTCATGGTATCTCCAAAATGAAGCATTCCATACCATTCAAAACTTCGCGGCTGATGCTGGGCCCAATCAAAAAGTCTCTCTAACATTTTTTCTTCCGTCCCATATCTTTGATCTGCTGGATAAAGACGGCCCAAAGCACCGGTCGCATCCATCCAATAAGGATTCGCGCGAATCAGAAGCGGCTTCATAAAAGCGACCAACAAATTGTGTGGCTGATCCCATTCGTTCTGACTCAAACCATGAAAATAAAACAAAAGATCATGGGTCTTGCTAAGTCCAAAAGCATTCCCTCGCGCAAAATCCTCAGGACCCAAAGCGTCCGGCGAAGTGGAAAGGTCCAGTTCGCCCGCCTCTTTGGGCCATAAATCAACCGTAATTTTTTCTTTAGTGCGGTTGATTTCAAACGCTTTCGGGAAATTTTCACGGAAATTTCGGACTGCCAAAGCAATCCCCTTTGAAGTGCCGGAAATATCCACCCAACCGGCATACGAATCGTTTGAAGGAATTATTTCGGAATCTCTGGTCAGTTCTGCTTTTTTCCAGTCCGATTGAACAAGTCTAATTTTATTACCGATCAGTAATCGTTGCGGTGGGTTTTGACTTTGACCGATCAAGACCCGTTCATTTTTCTCCTGCAAAAAATGGTACGGAAGTTTGATTCCGAACGATTCGATCGTTTCATTGACCGGTAGTTTGAAATTCCGGTATTCACTAAACTGTTTGTTCTCTGGATAACCCGTATAAATGAAGGTGTGGCTAACTTTAACATAACTTCTTCCCTGATAAAAGTAATAGCGGACAATCGCCTGGCAATAACGGTCGTGATCCGTTGATTCAAACCAACCGCTTGCCTTAATGACTACTTTTTGGCTTCCCGATTCTTCAATCTCAACCTGATAAGTTTGATCGTCTAAATCGGCGCGGAACTCTTTTCCACGAAACGTAACCGTGAGCGGAGCTTTCGAGACCACCTCTTCGTTGGATTCTAAAATTCCATCTCCATTTTTATCGAAACGGACCGCATCAAACAGGTAGAAATTTTTTTTACTCAGCACAGTTTCAAGAACTCCGGTGTTAATTTGAATGGATTCTGCATTTTCAGTTACTTTTAATTTGGTTGGAAACTCCAATGTTTTTATACCAGGCCCATAATCCAGATAATAACCGGCGCCGCCCATCGGGTCCACCGTAGCTTGAAAATGAACGGATAACCATTTAATGGAACCATCAGGCCACCGGCCCAAAATTCTGCTCTGAAAAGGAACGTCTTCTCCCTGAGCATTTTGGACCCGGACATTGGTCACATCCCGCAATTCTCCCAAAGGAAAAGGAATCCCTCCTTCCACCGGACAAAGAAGGCACGGAGCGTAGGTTTCATTTCTCACGATAAAGGGCGCTCGAATGACTCCCTGATTGGTTTGCTGATCAAAATACATCCAATAGGGCTTTCGTTTTGCAAAACCGTAATCAAAGAAAGTTTGGCCGCTCGCACCTTGAGGGAACGAAGCGGGTGTTAATAACATATCATCGATGAGAAACTCCACATCGGAAGGGGTGGACCACCGAACGATAGAAAGCTGATCGATTTTATGAATGTTAATAGCTCCCGAGATATCACTTGTTAAAACTGATATCAATTCTCGAACGTGCGGCTGAATGGTAACATCGCGCTGAAATTTCTGGCCCCATAAATCAGTCACTAAAATCGAAAGCGAAAGCGGCTGTTCGTTCGGATTAAAAATTTGGAACTGAAGCCGATCAAAAACCGACCAATCCGTAATTTTTATTCGGCTTCGGACCAGCTCATCGATAGTCATTCCTGAAAATTCTCCGCCGCCATAAAGAGTCACTTTGGCCGAAGCGCTTCCTTCTAATATATTGGGAGACGGCTCTACTTTTGATTTAATGCGTTTCCACATCCCAAAATCGGAAGATTTTTCGAAATTCGCCAACACAAAACTACCGTCACTTTGCAAACCCGAAAACGGAATGCTTTTTCCAAATAAGTAATTTATGAGAGAAAAATTTTTCAGAGAAGAAGAATTGGTTACCTTGCTCATCAATTTTGTATTCACGGCGGTCAATGTAAAACCGCTAAAAAACCCAATCACCAAGCAGATCGCAAATAGGACGATGATTGCTTTGAGTTCGATCCTTTGAACCTCAAAAGGATTTATTTGTTTCAAAATCCCTTCGACGCGGGACTTGACCACTGACTTTAAAATTTCAAAAATCTCTTTTATTTTCTGTTTCAAAATTTCAAGTTCGTTCACGAATTTACCTTTGATTCTTCCATCAATTTAAGTCGGGCCACTAAAGCGGCTAAAATCCAAAAATAGCTGGAGACTTCATGTGAATCGAGTCGGGAACCAAATAGGTTGCTGACCAAAAATCCAAACATTCCGCCGATAAATCCCAAAGCGACTGCTCTCGAAAACGAATCTGTGGATGAACGATAAAGACGGTAGGCAATCCAAAACATAGCAGCCAAAATCCATGAAAAAATTAAAAGAGCCGGCACACCCATTTCTGAAGCAATCAGTAGGTACGTATTATGAGCATCAATCGAGCCTCCAACCCAATAATGAGTAATTTTAGTTTCGAATAAGTTGTAGCCGACTCCCATAATGGGATGATCCCGAATCATCCAAAGAGCCCCTTTCCAAACGCCCACGCGTGTTCTTGCACTTTGTTCCAATGAATTTTCAATCGGCGCGGTTTGAGTCGCCGTTTCTTGTTGCTTGACAATGGTCTGACCCAACCGATATCGGACTCCAGAAGGCAAATAATCGGGATTCTGCCAAACCAGCCAAAAACCAATCAGTAACAATAAAAAAAGAATTTTTTTCCGGAAGAAAACAGCTGCAGCTGAGCCTACGACAAAAGCAAGATATCCGGCCCGTGAAAAAGTGACCATAATGCCCCGAAAACAAACCAGGAATGGAAACAATAAAAACCAATACCAAACAC
>JACOVU010000031.1 GCA_016177155.1 Candidatus Omnitrophota bacterium
AATTATTAATCATTCCGCACTCCGCGTTCCGAATTCCGCATTGCATTCATGGCTGCTTGTCTAACTTTAAGACTCGGATCTGTTTTTGCTAAGCCTTCCAAAATCGATTGCGTTTCTTGATCTTTGATTAATCCTAAACCTTTTGCTGCATTCGCCATCACCTGCTCAATTTCCACTTCATTCATGTGGTGGGTAGTTTTGAGTTGGCTTCGGTCGAGCATTTCAAGAAGTACTTCCCTTCCCGAATCATCGCCCAACCGTGCGAGGCTAAGCGCTGCATTCCAACGTACGTCAATAACAGGGTCCTCTAAAGCATGTTTGAGACCATTGATTACAATCGTAGGGGCGCGATTTATCGCGCCCGCCGAATCATCGGGCGTCATAAATGACGCCCCTACAATTTTATCCCTAGAATAAATAACACCCAAAACATAAGCGGCTGTTTTTCGCAAATCATCGTGTCGACTTCCGAGAAATCGCACAACTTCTTGTGCTGCGCCTTCTTCCAAGGGGACAGGTACACTTTCTGCTTGATGTACCTGTCCCCTTTTCTGTGCAATCGCCCACATCAAAAATAGCGGAAGTTGGGGATCTTCAGAATCATGGACTGCTTGAAGCGCTTTCCTGAGCGCCATTTCTGCTTCTGGATCTTGGAAGCGGCCGAGTGCCATCGCCATATAAGCACGTGTCTTCGCATCATAATGTTCCTCGTCATTCAAAATATGAACGACTTCATTCATAATGCCTGCACTTCTCAACATCCCGCCCTCGCGATTCAATTCATTGGAAAGTTCAAAGGCTTTTTGCCATCTTTTGCTTGGCGGCCCCGTCTTAATTGCTGTAATCAGAGTCTCGGGCGTTTCTTCCTCGTGTGTCAAAAGAACAATGCCACTTAAAAGCAAAGCCATCGTCACCGCAATCAACATTGGAAAAACGAAAAGCCCAAAAAATACCTTACGTCGATTGTTGGGCAGACCTTCCCTATCCCTAATTTCTGGAGTCTGGCCTCTACTTTCCACTCTAACCCTTTAATTGACAGTTAGTTACGCAGAAATGTAACGAAAAAAGGATATTAGGCGAACGAGTGGAAAAAGTCAAGCGCGAAACAGGTAGAAATGTTCTGAAGGAATTTGGAGGAACGAGAACTTAAACGGAAGTCCAGAACTTAAGGTTGGCTTGGATAATTTGATAAAGTTTGCCTGCAAGTTTCTCAACCACAGATTGTTCGCCGAAGAGAATGTTATCACCAATCCCATTGGGCCGAAATGCTTCTGGGAATAAGAGGAGTGCTGCCGCCATTTCAAATTGATGTCGGGGAGTAGTTGCATGGTGGGCTTTGTTTGCAAACTGGTCACCTACGACCGCATACGCATCAGAAGGTAACTTGCCTGCCACTCCTAATGCATGACTCAATGAGGTAACTAAAAACACTTCTCCCACACGAACTTGACCAATATGTCGAACAAGTGTTGCTTGATTGGAAGTATAGGATGCTTTAATCTGAACTCCAGGAGGAAGCTGGAGACGAAGTTGGGATCTGTAACCGGCAAGCAATTGATTGAAAGGTCTCACCGATTCTTCGCTTGGAACTAACACGGTAACTCCCTGACTTCCTAACTGCGCAAGCCCAAAGAGCGCTTCAAGCGTCTTTTTCGTTTCAGCGTCACTCAATCCACTATCTACAAGACTGGCGACATCATCTTCGTTGGATAACTGAACAAATAAAGTTGGGCGTTTAATCGCGCTGCCAAGTTCTTTAGAACGCGCAAGCGCTTCATTTTCTAAATGAGATGGAACAGGTGTTACAGGAGTCGTATCCGCAAAAATTGCCTCTGGGTTAAATCTTCCATGCTCAAGTGTAAGTTTTTCTCCAACTTGAACTTTTCTGACCGAAATCCCAGTCGTTCGCTGCTCGCTTTCAGCTGAAGCCTGGTGACCGAGAACTGACGGCTCTGTTTTTGGCACATCAATACGCGGCACAAGAATTTGCTCCCGCAGCTCGGACTTTGCGACGATCGGTCGCGAAGCCGAAGCAGTGCCAAGCCGATCAGCTTGGCGCAGCTCGG
>JACOVU010000023.1 GCA_016177155.1 Candidatus Omnitrophota bacterium
ACAAAAACCAAACTATTCGAGATCTGGCTCGTACGCTCGCCGTTGTACTCGATTCCATCCCCCGCTCCGATTCGCCTTCGCGGAGCGAAGGACGAATCCCTGCCTCGCCGGCAGGCGGGCGTCCTGCTTCGCAGGCGGAAGCGCGCTTCTTGGACGGGCAGGCGCCGAATCCGCTTCTTGAAGTTGCTCTTTTGGGAGACGAGGCCTCCGCAGGGAAAGTTTATTCGACTTATTTACAGATTTTGAGAAATAAAGGGCCAGATCAAGCTTTGTCACAAGCTGCTTTTGGCATTCGTTCCCTTGCCGACAAGAGACTAGAGTTGCTTACTCCAGAAGTTGTGCCCATTCTTTTAGACCTCCTAAAAACAAAACTTCAGATCAGCATTCATTCCGATGTTGCGGACGCCTTGGAATTCATTGCTAAAGGCAAACCACCGTTTTTGACGTCCGAGACCCTTCCCACTTTGAGGAAGATTCGAAATACAGCCGGTTTCCAACCCTCAACCTACGCTTTCGTTGAACGTATTATGAGAACCATTGCAAACCGCGGCATTGAGCCATTCGCAACCGATGCAAAGAAACTCCTGGCAAGTTTCAACCGCTCAGGAGCGCCATTGGCTCAGACAGAGCCGAGGACGCGACAGTCCTTGAATCGGTCGGATTCAAGGGCCGAAGCGCGCTCGATTCCGGTTGAATCGAGCACTCTTGTGCCGCAGGCAACGGAGAGCCTGCGTGCCGAAGCGCGGAATAAGGGCGAGGAAGAAGAGGAGACAAAAAACCAAATAGCTGGCGGTAATGGGAAACTTAATCTTTCTCAGTCTGTCTTTAGTCCAATTGAATTTAGACTTGGACTCTCCCAAGAGTTGCTTCTCAAATTCCAAACATCCGATCGTCCCCAGTATTTCCGCTTAGTCACGCCTGCGGAGAATAAAATTGTTTTACAGATAAAAGAAGGGTTTCACTTAGGTTCCTACGGCGAAGATTCTTTAATCGCTCTGTTGTTAGTTCCTTTAGGGGCTTTTCTGATTCGTGTTTTTCTTTCTCTATTAAGTTTAATTTCTCCTTGGCTGCGGAGTCAATTGATCAATCGTTTCAGCATCTCAGAGGATCTTACAGAGATAGAAAATGGTGTGGTATTTCCGATTCGATTCGATGAAGAAACGGAAAGGGCAGTTGAAGTACGATTCCAGGCTACCCCAGACAAGAAAGGTGTCTTCGTAAGAAATGTGTCATCGAGTGAATTAGAAATGGAGTATGAATATCAATCGGTTGAGAAGCAGACGTCTCGAACAAATAGCAACCGCTCCGAAGCCCGCCAGGCAAAGCCTGTCGAGGCTGATGACTCGTTCGTCCGAAGGACGGCGGTCGAAGCGCGGAGTCTTGCAGACAAATTACAATGGGAGGTAATTACTCCTCAAAAAATATTGAAACAACATGACATCATGCAATTGAGTCAAGAACGTGTCAAAATTGAGTCTGTCAAAGGTGAGATTATTGATTTCATCCGCGTCTCAACGGGCGGGAAGGTTGTAGGGAAACGTTCTTCCGCTCATCGAAACTTCTTCAACGGTTTTTCTGTTGGTCGTTCCAGTTCCAAAGCGCGGACGGTTTTAGGATTTCCTGCTGGAGAGACCGATATCTTCGAGCGTAACTTTTCTAAGGGAAGAGAGACTGCCGAAACGTTTGAAGGAAAGAACTTCAATCCCGGCGATTTTGCCGGACGAGTCGGTGTCAATAGCAATTCCGGGGGCTACTTTTTTGGTAGTAACCGTCCCCGTCTTGAATCGGATATACAAGGCGTCAACTTCGGGGTCATAAGTGATGTGCATCAAAAATCCTCCTCAGAAATAATACACGTAAACCGTCACAATGACAATCTCATTTTGCTCATCTACAAATATGGGGCATACCTGTTTAGTACCGTATCTCTTGCCATTCCATACTTGGTTATAAGCAAAGTCCTTGCGGCATTGGAGGCGGCCCAGTTCGGCCATTTCCCATTTGGCACCGCGAACGGTTTCGATGACTTCTTCTTTGGTCGTACCCCGATAAGCCAATTGAGCTTGGGCGTGTCTGCTCAATCGGATTGGTTTGTCAATGTTGCTTTGCACGGCGTTAAGTTAACAAATCGACCTTTTAAAGTCAAACCTCAATTTGCTCCTGAATACGCCGCCCGCTCAGGAGCGCCATCGGCTCAGACAGAGCCGAGGACGCGACAGTCCTTGAATCGGTCGGATTCAAGGGCCGAAGCGCGAGGTGGAATAGAGTTTCAGGCAGGGAAGATCAATGAGAATGATGCCGCTTATTTACGAAGAAATGTTGATAGATGGCAGCAGCAGCTATGGCGAGAAGTATTACTCCTAAAGCGATTAGTGTTTCAACCATTTTTCAATGCCCTCCTCGTGCAGGAAATAAAGCCCATGCTCCAAAAAATAGTGCCGCTATTCCTATCCCCAGAGCAGTTCTTAGCGGTAGTGCAAACGTTGCAAAGAAACCAGAGGCAAGACCCGCAGCTACCACGAACTTTACCACATCCATTAGCGTTCTTGCAAGGAATTCCCGTCTTGGGTTCGATAGGGGTTCAAGCATGGAGTAATTCTAATCCATCATTTAGTTTAAGTCAACAGTTATTTTCAGAAAAATCATATTCGTCTATCCGATCCGAAGCGCGGACGGATGAGGAAGATGACCAAACGGATGTGGATCGCCATGCCTGGGAAATTCTGAAAAAACTTGCTTCCTATTTTGACACGATCGGACGAAAACGCATAGTCTCATATGAAGTTTACAGTCTTGAAAGCAATTTCACTAAAGACCAACGGCGTCTTCTCGGGCGTGCTTATCGTCATTTAGGAGTTAGTCCAAGGCAGACGCCTAACGCTCAAGACGACGTGTTGGGAACACGATACCTTTCCAAGTTTGTAGAAGAAGTGATCAAAGGGCATTTCAATTCTTCTAATCCGTACAATTTCTCCCGAAACGGCGATCTCCTAGACGCTTTGAATGCGTTGAGAAACAATTATTCTGAACATCATACCAAGGAAAATTCTAAAAGTTACTTTGAACGTTCCGCCCTCTTGTGGAAACTAAAGAAAACATTTGAATTGACCCCGAATCAAACAGAAATACTTAGCGCAATCATCTTCAAACGTCTCGATCCCGTGAAGGCCAATGAACTTGTCTCGCATTCCTCTTATCCAGAATCTCAGGACGACCTTCCCTATTTTTGGACGAGAAGGCATCAGGTGTTTGTATCCGACTGGGAAGAATTTATGTGGTTTGTTAATCGCCAAGTAGAACGTTTTGAGGGACTTAAGTACGCTCAGTTTGATTTTCATCAATTGCAGGAGCATGGAGCAGTTGAGCTTGGAGATTGGCAGGCTCAATTTAAAAGTCCTGGCAGTGTTGCAGAAAGATTGAAGCATTCAGTGGTTGAAGATTTTCACGCTCAACCGCCTTTCGTTCTAGAGATTATCGTTGGTGAAGATGCTAACAAACTTGTCATTTCAGATGTAGAGAATGATCGCTCGGAAGCTCGCTTGTCTGAAGGTCGCAGGATTCAGACGGTCCTCCTTGCATTTCTCCTAGGTGTCGGAATCGGATTCTCACCTTCCCAAAGCGGCTTTGGGGAAGAGGGGTCCTCTTCGTTTGGTCTTTTTGGAAAGGTTGAGCTTAGACCTCAAGAGTGGAGACTCCGCGAGCGGGATCAAAGATTGAAAGAAACCATTCTTAGAGCGGTCGATGAGTTGATGAAAAACGAAGCCTTAGGGAACGCGTATCAGGAGGCTTTGGTAAGGTACCGGAATCGGCTTGAGCAAACAGATCCGACTCGGCTTTTTTGGAACCTGGGAACGCTTGCTGGAGTCAGCGCGAATCCAGATGATATTGTGGCTGTCTTTTTTAATCGAAAGATCAAAAGTTTTCTCGATTCCAGGGATCCAGAGCTTCGCTGGTTCCTCCATCTTATTTTCCTGAAAGAGGCTTCTCATTATCTGGTTGAGCGATCACCGGAGGGACTCACTGCAAAAATTCTCTCGATGAAGCTTGCCCCCGACGCGCTTTTCCCACACGAATGGTTGTCCCATCCTAAGAACATTCGCCAGCGAGTGAGCGAGCTCGTCCGAGAAAAGCCAGAGCTTGTTGCGCTTGCGAAGCTCTACATCGTTGCGAAAGTTAATGTCGAGCGTCTGGGTTATTCCCATCTTTACGAGCTTCTGGAGAAGTGGGATGGATCTCGCAAAGGGCGCTTCGGAAAAATGTACGAGCGTTATAAACGCTCATTCTTTCAAGACTTCAAATACATTGACGATCTGAATGAGATCGTCGGGATCTTTCGTGAAAACCCGACGTCTTTTGATATCAATCATTTATTCGCTCAGCATCTTCTCGCAGCCTATGCTCGCGATCCCAAGAAACAGGGTTTTACGCTTCCCTCCATGTCATTCGCACTTCAGGTTTTGATCGAAGATCAGTTTGGCGGTGATTGGGGTAAAGTCGTCGACACGGAGTCAGCCGTTCAGGCTCTCGGATTTGTCCTCGATCAACGTTATTACCTCGTCGATAAAATTCGCCAACCCTATAGCGAAGGAACCGTCGATTTCCAAGTTGATGCCGAGGGAAACCCAGGATTCGTAGGAGTCGACTTATTAGAAGAGATCCTGAAGTCAAAATTATCTGAGCTCACCAGAGATACCCCCCACTCAGGAGCGCCATCAGCTCGACCGGAGCTGAGGACGCGACAGTCCTTGAATCCAACCGATTCAAGGGCCGAGGTGCGCTACCTTAAAAATGGAGTAGCGGAGATTAATCAAAGCGCCCCTCAGTCCTCGAGCGAAGCGAAGAGGGCCGAAGCGCGCTCGATTCCGGTTGAATCGAGCACTCTTGTGCCGCAGGCAACGGAGAGCCTGCGTGCCGAGGCGCGGGGAATAACTACTAGAATCCATTCTTTTGCCCCCGTTAGAAAAAATCCACAGCAGTCTATCTTAGGAACCGTTCTGGCAGAATTAGTTAAAAAGCATATCGAACTGGAAACAATTACTCAGTTAAGAATCATTCCTAAAAACAAAGCTGAAGCGGAGGTTGTTTTCGACGGAACAACTTTGAGGCAAGATTTCGATGACGAAGAAGGTTTTGAGTTAATTACCCAAAAGTTAGTGGAAAGGGCTCATCTTACGGACGTTAGCCAGGTTGGAGAAATTGAAATTCTTTTCCGCTCCGAAGCCCGTGCTGAAAAAAAGCAGAAAATTTTCTATTTTGATCCATCTCAGAATGCATATGCATTCTCGCCTCGAGCCAAAAAAGTGGTTATGTTTGTGACTTGGTCTTTGTTCTGGACTCCATTTATCTATGTGTATTTGGATCATTTAATCCGTCAGAATTACTTTTTGGCGGGTGGGTTAGCAGGCGCAATAGGTACGATCGCGTATTATGTGAAGCATATGAGGGCTGTGACAGAGATGCGGCTCAAAATTGTGTTGTCCGCCGTATTCACTGGATTAGCTCCCGACATCAAATATCGTTTTCGTCTTCGATCTAAAAAACCTTCCCGCTCCGATTCGCCTTCGCGGAGCGAAGGACGAATCCGTCCCGCTTCCCGGGCGGAAGTCCGCGGAGGGCTGATTGTCGTGGCAGACAAAATGGATGAGAGGAAACTTGGGATCAGCGGAGTGGTTAACGTCTCGTCGTTATCCAAAGAAGAAAAATTAAGCCGGATCGTTTCTTTAAAACCAGAGGTTTTGATTGTACGCAGTACCACGAAAGTAGACAGAAGCTTAATCGATCGATTGTTGCCTGAACCTAAGTTTATCATTCGGGCCGGTCACGGGCTTGATAATGTGGATGTGACGTACGCTCGATTAAAAGGGGTTAAAGGAATTTTCGGGACAGGGGGTGCTGAAGATTCCGTGGCCGCGCTTGCAATGAGAATGGTCGCGCGCGCAGAACAAGTGATGCCAGTTTCAGAAGACGAAGCGCCTGCCTTATTTTTCACGATTCCCGAATGGATGAAAGCGCTTGAGAAGAAAATCGAAAGCGAATCTCCAGAAAAACAGCCGCTTTTAAGGCAAAAGGCAGAAGAACTTTTCCAACCGATTGGTAAGGCTACGATCGAGTCCTTGAAAGGCCGCACCATTGGAGTGATTGGATTCGGAACGATTGGAAAACGCATCGCTTCAGTGGCAAAGGAACTTGGAATGAAGGTGCTCGTTTATTCGCCCACTTTGGAAAAAAATCCCTCCAGTGTCGAGTCGCTTGGTTATCAATTTGCCACGAAAGAGGAGATTTATCAATCCGCACATTACATCGTTCTCATCACTGGTCTTTATAAGGACGGCCCGCGGAAAAATATTGGGATGGTAGATCAAAATGCGGTTGACGCAATGCTTGGGAATCCACATTTATTTGCCTTGATCAATCCAGATCGGGAAGGTCTTGTGGACGAGGAAGCCATCGCGCGTTTGCTTCGTGAACGTCCACTCGTTCATTATTTGGCGGATGAAGTTCCTGAAGATAAATTTCTACAGGAACACGCTTTATACACCCCTCACATTGGAGCATCTACCGCTCAGGCAGAGGAAAAGGTCGTAGCAAATACCGCTCAGATTTTGGAACGGGTTTTTCGTGACATTAGCCAAGAAAACTTTTCCACCCGGGCCGAAGCTAGGAACGAGAGGGAAAGAATAATTGAAAGTTTTACGGAAGCGGTGAAGCTCGTCGAGCAAGAACAAGCGAAAAACGGCGCTAGCGATTTATTTCAAGAAGCTCTTGTTGTCCTTCGGGCAAGAAGGGGAACGGTTCAGACGACGGACGATGAGGGTTTTGAACGTGACAAAAAGTGGTTGTTGACCCTCAGTCATCCCACAGCGCAAGAATTTTTCGATCGGGCCATCACCCGGTCCGCCGCCACGGCAACGCCGGGCGAGCCTCGCCGGAGCGAAATTCGCTCCGTGCGGGAAGCGCGAAGCAGACGTCCAAGACCAGCCATAAAGGATTTGGCGGAGGCTTTGTTGAAATTGCGTGCTCAATTTGTATATCCAGGTGGAAATATAACCATCAACTATAGCGGCAATGGCCAGTTTTATACTTATTTCAGCCCGAAACTCGATGAGCACGGTTTCTCCAAACAAGAAAAGTTTCCCGCAGAGCTTTTGGAAAAGTTGGAGCGAGCCTATCGACTGAACCCGGCCATGTCTGGCCGATCCTTAATCATTAGATCGCACACAGCAGAAATACACAAGGTAGAGGTAATGGATCATGCACCAAAGGAAAAAAAACCAGCTGAGCCACTTTCTTCGGTCACTTTTGATAAGAAGCCTTCGCCCGACTTGGATCTGAAGCTTATGGTGGATATCCTGACAAAGTTTTTCAATATTC
>JACOVU010000035.1 GCA_016177155.1 Candidatus Omnitrophota bacterium
ATAATCTGTCCCCATTTTCAGACGGATCTGAGATCGCTTCGTCCGGTCCATCCGTCGGCAGTCCTCGCGATGACGGTAAAGAATTAAAATCGAAGGGGTCTGAGGGGATCAGACCCCCTTTGTTTCTTTAGGAGAGATCGCTTGGCGAAAGGAATCGGAATTTATATTGGCCAAAAGGAAGTTGTTGCAGTCTCATTAGCCCTCTCAAAAGGCAGCCCCATTTTAGATCGATTTGCCATTGAGTCTATTGGAGATATTCCTGTTTCTGGAGGCGCTGCCGCTGCGGAAAAGAAAAAAACTTCGTGGATCAATTCGCTGATTCCTAAAAAAGCTGAAAAGAAAGTTTTGACGCCGGTAGCCAAAGCGATTGAGCGCACCCTTGAGAAAATTGGGGCTCGCGATAAGGGACGAGTCATCGCCGCTTTTAATCCCTTCCATGTGGTCACCCGCTATTTTGAGATGCCTGCTATTCCTAAAAGGGAATGGGAGGGCGCTGCCGCTTACGAAGCGGGTCGTTACATTCCTTTCAAACTGTCAGAAGTGATCATCGATTATCGAATTGCCGAAGCCAAGGGGCAAAGGGAGGCCAAGACACTTTCTGTTACCGCGAGTGCTGCCAAGACAGACGTGCTGCGTTCCCATGTGAACCATTTGCGGCAAGCTTCCGCAATGGTAGATATGGTAGAGCCTGTGTTTTGTGCTTTCTCGCGGGCGCTCGCATTGGCAGAACGTTTGGAATCGGATCAATCACACGGATATTTATTCCTCGACAGCGACGGTGGTGTCAATCTAACGCTGGAACGAAACGGAATCGTTTATCTGTCGCGCGACTTTTTACTTTCAGAGGATCGAAAAGCCAATGAGACCCGTTTTTATGAAGAGCTCAAAGCCTCTTTTGATTTTATGAATCGTTTGTCAGGCGCTAGAGCCGTGGAGCGTGTTTATTTGGCGGGCACGGGGGATCTTATTTTTTGGACTGATTTCCTGACCAGTGTTTTTGGAAAAGAAGTTCATTTTGAGTTCGCGCTTTTTCCGACCAAACAGGATATTCCAAAGAATGTTTTGTGCGCGCTTTTTGTCCCTATCGGTCTTGCCATGCGCGCATTGAAATATAAGTCTCCACTGGGTGATCTTTCGCTCCTTCCGCCTGTGGAGCGGGAAACGAAACCTGAAAGGCTGCGCCGCAAGCTGGGCGTCGAATTTCTCATCATTGCACTTTTTTTCATTGTCCTTCGAGTCTTAGTTCTCGAGCCTTACGTGCTTTACGCTCGCAGGCAAATCCATCACGAAGCGATTTCTCAATCAGTTCAAGATCCTTCCCTGTTGAATTTGTCCATGGACGAGCTAAGAATGTTGCATGGAGATTTAAAGCAGCAGGAAAGGCAGCTTACACTTTTTTCAAAACAGAAAGTTGCTTTGGGTACAAAATTGAAGCGTTTGGCCCAAACCATCCCGTCTTCCATTTGGCTTGAGCAAATTACGTATCGCCGCGCTGAGCCTTCAAGTTCGGAGATCGCGCCCGCTGGAAAAGGTTCTTTGTCATTTGAAGGGCACTGTTATTTGGGAAATCCGCAGGCAGAGGTAAAAGCGATCAATGATTGGGCCAATGCCTTAGGTTTGGATCAATCCTTCTTGGGAGGGTTCAACAAGGTAACGGTGACCGAAGTCAGGCGGGATCGATATTTTGATCGGGATACCTCCACCTTTCGGATTCAAGTGGAGTAACGTTGGAGAAATAAAATGATCTATTTAAAGACAAAAGAATCACAGCGGGAGTTGATCCTGTTAATTGCAGCAGGGCTTGCGTTTGGGATTGTTGGGTGGATGCTTACAGTAGCGCCAATCTTGAATAAACTAGCTTCTGTGAGGCAAGAAGCCATCACCGCGCGCGAACGTTCCGTGCTCATTCCCGAATTGGAAGACCTGCGGATGAAGCATCAGAAAACAGGAGCGCTTTTCTTGGAGGAGGGAAAACGGAACGACTTTTTGGATCAAATTTCAGCGCTCGCCAGCGAAAACAGTATTAACCTGGAATCTCTTGTGCCAACGACTGAGCCGGCAGAACCTTACAATAAACTTACGCTTAATTTAAAGACGCGCACCAGTTATCTTTTATTGATCAAGTTTCTTGAAAAGCTGGATGAGTTGAAACCTGTTGTAGTGATTTCGTCCATGTCGTCTATCAATGAGTTGGGTCGAATGAGAAGAGATTTGGCCATGGAAGCTCCCTCGGTGGAGCTCACCCTCGAAACGTATGTTAAAAAGAAGGTGGCTTAACATGAACCATTGGAAATCAGTTTCTTTACTCATTTTCGCTGTAGTGGTTTGGTCCTTTTCGGTTTACGCCGATGAAAATAATGGCAACGTCCGCGATGTTTTTAAGAGCAATATCCCACCGCCCGATCTGTCCAGACCGGTTAGTGCAGGTCAGCCGGCTGCCATTCAAGCTGATCTTCAGGGGATTAGTATGGGGTCTAAGGGGGCATTTGCCATCATTAACGATCAGCTTTATCGTGAAGGGGAGGAAAAACAGGGCATTAAAGTCACTAAAATTCGGAAGCGAGAGGTCGATATAATAGTGAACGGGATGGCGAGCACGCTCCGAATGGTGGTGGGGCAAGGGCCTGAGCCCAGCGCTCCCAGCCAAGCGGCGGAAACTCAAGGGCCTGTGGGGCTGGATCAAATTTCTAAAGCGCCCGTTGGATTGTCCGGTTCTTCAGAGGGCGAACAATTGTAGAGGTAAGTTTAGGGGATGATACGCATGAGGTCAGGGTCAAAAATCTTCATTCTAATTCTTGCCGTGAGTTTTCTGTTCAATTTTCCTTTCGGCGTACGCATTGCCAAAGCCCAAGAATTAACCTCTTTGGAGGATGACAAACTCTACCTCGATTTTAAAGGGGCTTCGTTAATTAACGTGCTCATCGTTCTTTCCGAGCTTTCGGGGATTAATTTTGTTGCCGGAAAAGAAGTCGCCAATCGAGAAGTCAACATGGTTTTAGACGGTGTGACCATTGACGATGCGTTGGATGCGATTGGCCGCGGGAGCAACGTTGCTTACGATTATTTGACCCATCGGAATCTCTACCTCTTTCGCGCAGCCGCCGACAAAGAAGATCAACCGCCGCTCGTGACGCGTGTCTTTAAACTCTATTACATTCTCGCAAGCGAACTTCGCGAAATTGACACGGGCGAAAGCACAACGAGCAGTTCTAGCACCACCGCTACATTTGCAAGTTTGGAAGAAAAGAAGGAAACTCAAACGGATGTCACATCACCCATTTTAAAGATTGTGGAGAGTATGCTTTCAGAACGCGGGCGCGTCAAAGTGGACGACCGCTCCAATAGTTTGGTCGTGACCGACACTGAGGATCGAGTGAAGCTTGTCGAGGAGGCGGTGGTTCAATTGGATCGCAGACTGGATCAGGTCTTGATCGATGTGAATTTGATCGAAACCTTTGAAGATCTCGACCGTTTTATTGGGATTGAGTGGGGTGGGAATACCACGGCAGGTCAGGAAGGGACTTTGGGACTTGTTCAAGGTGGATCGAAGGAGACTCGTTTTCCTTTTAATGTAAATGAGTACAATGCACTTACTCGTATTTTTGGCAAAACCAGCTTGGATAAACAGCCGATTGTGGAAGATACAGATGTGACTACAGAAGGAATCAAGGATTTTACCGATTTAGACATTCGGTTTAGAGCGCTACAAACGGCTGGTAAACTCAAAATCATCGCAAAGCCCAAGATTCTGGTGTTAGATAATCATCCCGCATTGATTAAGATTACAACTAATGAAGCCATCGGCCAACAAACCTCAACAGCAATTAGTGGGAGCATTGGCACGCAAAGTACAAATGTGGCTGAGCGATCAGAAACGGGAACCTCACTTCGCGTGACTCCGCTTATCAACACGGACAATCGTATTACGATGACCGTAGAGCCACGTTTTGTAACCGCTGTCGCCTCGGCCAATTCAGCAAACAATACGCGTGACCCAACCATTCGGACGGCTCGAACGACCTTAATGATCAATAGTGGTCAAACCATCGTCATTGGGGGGCTTTTATCAAGTCAGCAGACGAATAACGTCCGAAAAGTTCCGCTCTTAGGTGACATTCCTTATGTTGGCGAGATTTTTACAAGGCGGACGACCCAGATTGACGACCGCGAATTGATCCTTTTTATTACCCCAAGCATTGTACGGGATCCTTCTGAAGTTCAGGCACTTTCACTCCCCGATTACCGGGAGCGGTTTGATGATGTAAGCGCTCCTTTCTGGAAATGGAGGCGTAAGAAGTGGTATCGCAATCTGAAAAAAGAAGGAACGCCTGAAGTGAGCGAAACGGCCGTTGATATTCAAGCGCGTCAGAAATTAATGGATGAAACCATGGTGGATTTGAGCCGCGGCGAGGAGAGTGCGAAGAAAAAATCGCTTGTAGAATCTAAAAGTGCTCAAACCAAGCCCAAAGAAAAAATAGCTTCCACAACATTCCAAAAACAAACAACCGCTAAACCAATCCCCTCCAAGCCGTCAACGGCGGTAGGTGGACGAACGACCTTGGTAGGGGCTGTTTCTTAGTTCAGATCTTTCTTAATGGTTTAGGGAAGTTTCAACTACAATCGGTATTGTTATTTAGGAACAAGGGGACAGTCCCCAGGGACTGTCCCCTTTCTTCCTTTCCCTTTCCTTTCTCGCATGCGGAAAAAAGGGGACAGGTCACAAACGAAACCGTGAGACCTGTCCCCTTTTGCCATGAATGACTCGCTTTTTTTAAAGTTTCCTGTTATCTTTTATCGTGTAACAATAAAAGGGACAGGAATGCAACCTAATCTTCAGCCAGACATGCCTATGGATTCCGAAGAACGTCTCAGGCCCAGAATGGATCAGCGCTTGAAAGAGCTGATCCCAAAAGAAGTCGCCTTCGAACATACCGTCCTCCCGATCGAACGAGACGGAAATCGCTTGAAACTTGCCATCTCAAAACCCGCTGACATCATTCTCGTAGATAATTTGAGGAAAATCACAGGTTGCGAGATCGTGCCTGTTGTGATTGGCGAGCAAGAACTTAAGGACGCGATCAACCGTTTTTACAGCACTACGGAACTCGAAGAAGTGGTGAGCTCTTCTGACATCGATAGGGCGTCACAACTTTATGTACAAGATCTGGGCGATGAGAAAATCGATTTGGGGTCTGGAGTTGCAGATCCCGAGCACGGGCCTGTTGTTCGATTGATGGACGTCCTGATGAAAAAATCCCTCGATGACCGGGCGAGCGATATTCACATTGAACCTTACCAAGATCAGATTTCCATCCGTTACCGCATCGATGGCGTTTTGTATGATCTTCCGCCTCCGCCCCACCAATTTCACACGGCCCTAGTGTCTCGGGTCAAAATTATGGCCAAGCTGGACATTGCGGAAAAGCGCATCCCGCAAGACGGTTCTTTCTCTTTGAATTATAAGGGCAGAAAAGTGGACGTGCGCGTCTCGACGGTCCCGATCGTGTTTGGCGAGAAAGTAGTCATGAGGCTTCTCGATAAGCGCGTAGAACTTTTGGACCTCAATCTACTTGGTTTTGAACCGGATCAATTGACACTCTTTGAGGAGGTCATCAAGAAACCTTACGGCCTTGTGTTTCTGACGGGTCCAACGGGGAGCGGTAAATCGACTACGCTTTACGCCGCAGTGAACAGGAGAAAATCATCCAAGATTAACATTCTGACCATTGAAGATCCTGTGGAATATCAGATTTCAGGGATCAATCAGATGCAGGTGAAACCTGAAATTGGGTTGACGTTTGCGACTGGACTTCGGGCGTTTCTTCGTCAAGACCCGGACGTGATTCTGGTGGGCGAAGTGCGCGATCAGGAAACAGCGGAAATTTGCGTGCGCGCCGCTCTGACGGGACATTTGGTGCTCAGCACGCTTCATACCAATGATGCCGCGACCGCAGTGGCACGCTTGGTCGATATTGGGGTCAAACCTTATTTGTTGGCCGGAAGTTTGCTTTTGGTGGGAGCACAACGTCTCATCAGAAGGCTTTGTCCTCAGTGCAAAGAGCCAGAGAAAGTGACCGCCGAGATGAAAAAGGAATACGGGTTTAAGGCCGATACGATTTATAAGGCAAAAGGCTGTAAAGAATGCCGGAATATCGGTTATTGGGGAAGGATTGCGGTTTATGAAACCTTTCCCATTGATGAAGAAACGAGACGGGTGATTGCTCATGATACCGACGTGGAAGCGTTTCGCAAGATGCAAAAGGACAAAGGTTATTCCACACTGCGCAAGAGCGGTTTAAAGAAAGTGGAAGAGGGCGTCACCTCACTCGAAGAAGTGTTGAGCATTGCTTACGAATAAATTAATATGGCGACACTAACTCCCTTAGGGCCTCACCGATATGAATTTTGCGCACGCCGTCGAGACAATCCTGTAAAAGCCGAGACCTTTATTGTAGAAGCGGCAGATTTGGAAGAAGCCGTTTCGAAAGCGCACCATCAAGGTTATCTCATCGTTTGGGTGAAACCTCTTTCCGAAGGAAGCGGCCTCTTCGCTTTCCTCACGAGGCGTAAGATTAATTACGAAGAAGAGAAGGAAACCGGAACCCAAACATCTCAGAAAAAAGTGAAAGCCTCTGGGTTTCATTTGTTTCCCATGGTAACGGTCCGAGAACTCATTTCATTTGCGGTTCAGCTTTCCGCACTTCTTCAAGCAGGCGTGCCTCTTCTCAGGTCGCTTCAAACCGTTCAGAAGGGAACAAAAAACGCCTACTTTAGAACCGTACTTGAAAAATGTGTCGAGAACGTTCGCGGAGGTTTTGCCTTAAGTCATGCGCTTCGCGAATTCCCTAAAACATTCCCTCCCGTCTGGATCAATTTGGTGGAGGTAGGGGAAGCGAGCGGTAATTTGCCCAATGTTCTCAAAGATGTGGCCGCTTACCAAGAAGCTGCCGAACGAGTGAAAGGGAAGGTGATTTCTGCTTTCTTTTATCCATCGGTTTTGGTGGTTTTGGCCACCTGCGCTGTTACGTTCCTGATGCTTAAAATTATTCCCCAGTTTGACTTTATGTTCACGAGTTTGAATATCAAATTACCTTTGGTCACTCAAATTGTGGTGGCCGTAAGCAAAGCCTTGCGCGAGCAATTTTTCTTTTTTGCTTTTTTGGTGGTAGTGGGAATCGTCGGCATTTTGTTTGCTAGAGAGTCTAAAGGGGGGCGGTTTTTTCTCGACCTTACAAAAATCAAGATGCCGATTATGGGAGCTTTGGTACTTCAAGTTTCGATTGTGCGTTTTGCGCACGCCCTTTCGACCATGATTCGAGCGGGTGTTCCGATTTTAAGAGCGCTTGAGATTGCGGCGAAGCTCGTTCAGAACGCGGCCGTGGAACAGGTGTTAGCTCAGGCGCGCGAAGCCGTCCAAGGCGGCCGGGGCTTGGGGACAGAACTTGAAAAGAAAAGTCTTTTCCCGGTGTTCATGACTCAGCTCGTGAGTGTCGGAGAAGAAAGCGGTGAGCTCGACCGATTTCTTGATTTAATCGCTAATTACTACGAAGAGCGGATTGATACGTTCCTAGCAAGACTTACCACTTTGATTGAACCGATTTTGCTGGTTGCGATTGGTTCAGTCATCGGCGTAGTTGCCGTCGCCATGATTCTTCCCATCGTCGAAATCTCCACCGGCATGCATTAATGTGTTTAAAGGGTAAAAGAAAAGGGGACAGACTATAGTCTGTCCCC
>JACOVU010000036.1 GCA_016177155.1 Candidatus Omnitrophota bacterium
CACCCCCACCTTAGTCCTCCCCCATCGAGGGGGAGGAAGAAAGTTAGAGTTGATAAAGATGAAATATCTCGTGATTATCCCGGATGGAATAGGAGATTACCCGACGGAGGCACTCAGCGGAAAAACGCCGCTTGAAGTAGCGCGGATTCCGAATCTCAATTATTTTGCTCAAATCGGGAAAGTCGGGACGCTCAAAACAATTCCGGACCGAATGGAGGCTGCTGATTTTGTGGCGTTTGCTTCAATTTTAGGGTACGACCCAAGACAGAATGTGACAGGGCCTGGGCCGCTCGAAGCGGCAAACCTGGAAGTGAAGCTTGAAGAAAATGAAGTCGCCTTTCGGATGAATTTCATTACGGAGTCTGAAGGTATTTTGGCCGATCCGAGAGGGGGCAGGATTGCAACACGTGAAGCGAAAGCGCTTGTCGCCTTTCTCAACAAAAAACTTTCGAACGACTTTGTCCGGTTTTTTCCGAACGAGGGCTATCAGCACATTGCTGTGATTAAAGATGCGCGCGGGGATAAGGCGCTTTCGGCTCATTGTCCAGAACCAGAATCTTTCGTAGGAAAAAAGATCGAGGACTACCTTCCTAAAGGACCTGGTGAAGATCTCCTTAGGAAACTCATTTTTGATTCAAAACTGTTACTTGAGCAGCACGAAGTGAATCAGGTGCGGCTCGATCTTGGGGAAAATCCCGCAAATATGATTTGGCTTTGGGGTCAAGGTGCGATGCCTAAACCTCAGAAATTTTCAGAGCGTTTTGGAGGGGCGAGCGGAGCTTCAATCTCAGCCTCTCAGGCGATTAAAGGGTTTTCACGTCTCGTGGGTTTGACCGTCGTGGAACTTCCCGTGACGCACGCCTATCCTGATTTCGATTATGAAAGCGAAGCGGAACGGATGATGGAGTTAATTAGCGAAAAAGATTTTGTTTGTGTTCATGCACGCGCCTGTGATGAAGCAGCGCGGGAAGGAGACATCAAGCAAAAGACCTTGTCGCTTGAGGCCATTGATCACCATGTGATTGGAGCGGCAAAGTCGTTTTACGAAAGTCATAAAGAAGTGAGAATTTTGATTGCTCCGCTTTTGACCCGACCTTATGAGAGGCGCGTTCCGGTGCGCGATTCCGTTCCGTTCATTATGGCTGGAAAAAACATTATGCCGGACGAAATTGAGCGGTTTAATGAGGCCACCGCGCAGCTTTCCAGCCTGAGATTTAAAGAGGGCTGGAAACTGATAGAAGCACTGATGAGTGGAAAGGATTTGAACTAGTGGCGCTGATTGTACAGAAGTTCGGCGGAAGTTCCGTTGCCAACGCCGAACGGATTAAGAATGTGGCCAAACGTGTGGTTCGAACCAAGCGTAAAGGTGTGAAGCTCGTTGTAGTGGTTTCAGCGCTCGGCGATACCACGGATGAGCTTTTGGACTTGGTAGGCCAGATTACAGATCGGCCGAGCGAGCGCGAAATGGACATGCTGCTTGCAACGGGCGAGCAAGTTTCTGTGGCGCTGCTGGCCATGGCGATTCATCAACTGGGTGAGAAGGCAATTTCATTTACCGGTCCGCAAGTCGGCATTATTACAGACCCGATGCATACAAAAGCTCGGATTTTAGATATCAACACTTCGCGTATTGAAAAGGCTTTGCGTGAGGGGAATATCGTCATCGTCGCGGGCTTTCAAGGAAAGACGGTGACGGAAGAGATTACCACGCTTGGCCGCGGAGGTTCCGACTTAACGGCAGTGGCACTTGCGAAAGCGCTTCGAGCAAAGCATTGTGAAATTTATACGGATGTGGACGGAATTTATACAGCCGATCCACGCGTTGTTCCCAATGCCCAAAAATTAGACGTGATGAGTTACGACGAAATTTTAGAACTGGCTTCACTCGGCGCGCAGGTGATGCAGTCACGCTCCATTGAAGTTGGGAAAAAATTTAATGTACCGATCTATGTTCGTTCGAGCATGAATGATACCCCAGGAACTTTGATTATAAAGGAGACTCGTAAGATGGAAGACGTTGTCGTCAGCGGTGTGGCGCTCAATCAAAATGAAGCAAAAATTACCATGTTCAAAGTGCCTGATCAACCTGGCGTGGCGGCCAAGATTTTCAAGGTGATTGCAGACCATGGGATTAACGTGGATATGATCATTCAAAATAAAACGCAAACGAAAACTACAGACATTTCGTTCACCGTGGCAAAGAGTGAAATTAAAAAAGCTTTGGAGGCAGTCCGAAAAGCAGCCCGTTCGGTCCACGCAGGACCAGTGACTTCAGACGGCCATATTGCGAAAGTCAGTATTGTTGGTGTCGGAATGAAGTCTCACACGGGTGTCGCTTCTAAGATGTTTGGGGCGCTCGCCAGAAAACGAATCAATATTGATATGATTTCGACTTCAGAAATCAAGATTTCCTGTGTTGTGCCGGGAAACAAAGGTAAAGAAGCGGTTCGCGTGATTCATCAAGAATTTGGGTTGGGGAAAAATTAGTCAGAATGCCAAAAATTCAAATCTACGACACCACTCTCAGGGACGGAACTCAAGGCGAGGGGATGAGTCTGTCTTTAAACGACAAACTTCTTCTTGCCAAACGTTTCGATGAATTTGGGATCGATTACATTGAAGGCGGCTGGCCGGGATCGAATCCGAAGGATCTTGCTTTTTTCAAGGAAGCCAAGAAGATTAAATTTCGTCATGCCAAACTGGTCGCTTTTGGTTCTACGCGCCGCGCCAATGTGAAAGTTTCGAGTGATGACAACATTAAAGCCCTCCTTGAAGCGGGAACGAAGACAGTTACCATTTTTGGGAAAAGCTGGGATTTTCATGTGAAGGAAGTGTTTAAAACTTCGCTCAAAGAAAATCTGGGCATGATTCGCGAATCGGTGGAGTATTTGAAATCTAAAAAGTTGGAAGTGATTTATGATGCGGAACATTTTTTTGACGGCTTCCATGAAAATTCTGACTATGCGATTAAAACGATACGCGAAGCGGCGCTTGCTGGTGCGGATATGATTGTCCTTTGCGATACGAACGGAGGAAGCTTGCCCCATCAAATTGCTGTGGCGCTCAAACGTGCCCGGAAAGCGACTCGTGCACCTATTGGAATTCATGTTCACAATGACGGCAATCTCGCCGTTGCCAATTCCGTAACAGCAGTCGAGCATGGCGCGATTCAGGTTCAAGGAACGATCAATGGGTATGGCGAGCGTTGCGGTAACGCAAACCTTGTGAGCATTATTCCTGTGCTCCAACTCAAGTTAAAGCTTAAAGTGCTGCCTCAAAAAAGTTTAAAACAGCTCACCGAACTTTCTCATTATGTGGCTGAAGTCTGCAACATGCCGATTGAGAATAATCAGCCGTTTACGGGTCAATCCGCCTTTGCCCACAAAGGCGGTGTCCATGTGAATGCCATGCTGAAGAACCGAAAAACCTATGAGCACATCAATCCATCCTTGGTGGGGAATGCCACCCGGTTTTTGGTTTCGGAACTCAGCGGAAAATCGAATGTGATGTTCAAAGCCAAAGAACTCGGAATTGAGTTGGATCCGAATACGTCTCATACCAAAGCCATTCTTCAAAAAGTGCGCGAGCTTGAAAACCAAGGGTATCATTTTGAGGCTGCGGAAGCGAGTTTCGAACTCCTCATGAAAAAAGAACTTGGAAAGTATAAAAAGTTTTTTGAAGTGAAAACCGCCGTCATTTCAAATGAAATCATTGGGGATAAAAATCCAACCGTAGGAGCAACCGTTAAAATTGCCGCGAAAGGTGAGGAATCGGAGGCTACCGAGGTGGGGAATGGTCCGGTAGATGCACTTTACAAGGCGTTTGCGAAAGCGTTGGTCAATTTCTTTCCGCAGGTGAGCGACATTCATTTAACCGACTACAAAGTCCGCGTCGTGGATTCTTATGCAGGAACGGCCGCCAAAGTTCGCGTGTTTATTCAATTTCAAGACAAAGTGGGGCACGTCTGGTCTACCGTCGGCGTGTCTGAAAATATCATTGAAGCCTCCTGGCAAGCGTTGGTGGATGCGGTGGAGTATAAACTGCTTAAGTCATAAAGTGTAGGGAATGAGCACACTTGACCTTCCGTCGCGATACAATTCGAAAGAAGTTGAAACCAGGTGGTATGGGAAATGGGAATCGGCCGGTTATTTTAAACCTGTCATCGATTCCAAGAAAAAATCTTTTGTCATCGTAATTCCTCCGCCCAATGTGACGGGAATTTTGCACATGGGTCATGCCTTAAACAATACCATCCAGGATATTCTCATTCGTTGGAAACGGATGCAGGGAATTCCTACGCTTTGGCTGCCGGGGGTAGATCATGCGGGAATTGCAACTCAAAACGTGGTCGAGAAGAAGCTTACTCAAGAAGGAAAGAATCGTCACCAAATCGGCCGCGAAAAGTTTGTCGCTGAAGTTTGGAAATGGAAAAATGAATATGGTTCGACGATCGTCAAGCAACTGAGACGACTCGGTGCTTCTTGTGATTGGTCGCGCGAGCGTTTTACTATGGATGAAGGTCTTTCGCGCGCAGTGCGTGAGGCGTTCGTCTCACTCTATGAACGTGGGCTCATTTACCGAGGCGATTACATCATTAATTGGTGTCCAAGATGTCAAACGGCACTTTCGGATGAAGAGGCCGTACACAAAGAAATGGAGGGCGCACTTTATTATGTGATGTATCCGATCGAAGGTTCTAAAGATCATATTACAGTTGCTACGACGCGCCCCGAAACGATGCTCGGCGATACAGCGGTTGCGATTCATCCAAAAGACGAGCGTTACCGCGATCTTCACGGGAAAAAAGTGATCCTTCCGCTTCTGAAACGTGTCATTCCTGTCATTGAGGATGATTTTGTCGATCCTGATTTTGGAACGGGTGTTGTCAAAGTAACTCCCGCCCATGATCCCAATGATTTTGAAATGGGAAAACGCCACAAGCTCCAGGTAGTTAACGTAATGAATTCTGATGGCACAATTAATGAACATGGAGGTCCTTATCAAAAGTTAGACCGGTTTGAAGCACGCAAAAAAGTGCTCCAAGACCTTGAACGCGAAGGGCTTTTTGTCAAGCGCGTGAGCCACTTGCATGCGGTTGGCCATTGTTACCGTTGTCATACCATGGTCGAACCTTATCTCTCGAAGCAGTGGTTTGTGAAGATGAAACCGCTTGCTGAAAAGGCGTTAAAAGCGCATCGGGAAGGAAAAGTCGAATTTTATCCCGAACGTTGGGATAAAGTGTACGTGAGTTGGCTTGAAAATATCCGTGACTGGTGCATTTCCCGCCAGATTTGGTGGGGACATCAAATTCCTGTGTGGTATTGTGACAAGTGCGTTTCTTCAGTACCAGGTACGGGTGTAAAAAAGGGGACAGACTATAGTCTGTCCCC
>JACOVU010000024.1 GCA_016177155.1 Candidatus Omnitrophota bacterium
CTTCAGGCCAAATTCAGGTGGTGGGATGATGATCAATCAATGAGAAATGCCCTTCCCTTTCTTGCCAGTTTTCTTTTTCTCCTCGTCCTTTCAATCCCATCCAGTTATGCCGAGCTTGAAAACTTTCAGGAAGCGGATGTGGTGGTGGGTCAACCTGATTTTACCACGGCTACAGCCAATTTTGGAGGCCGTTCGGCGAGAACGTTAAGCGGTCCCCGGCAAATCGTATCAGATGGAAGAAAACTTTTTATAGCGGATCGGATCAACCACCGCATCCTCATTTGGAATCAGGTTCCCACTACCAATTTTGCCCCTGCCGATGTCGTCTTAGGTCAACCTGATTTTAGCTCTGCTACAGCTGATAATGGAGGTATCGGAGCCAGGACGCTCACGTTTCCCATAGGGGTTTCATCAGATGGAAAAAGACTTTTTATAGTGGATTTTGGAAACAGCCGTGTCCTCATTTGGAATGCCATCCCTACCACTAATTTTGCTCCTGCCGATGTTGTATTAGGTCAACCTAATTTTACTTCAGATGCAGAAAATAATGGAGGAATTGGAGCTAGGACGTTAGATTTTCCTACCAAAGCGGTATCAGATGGAAAAAGGCTTTTTGTAACGGATGCTTCTAACAACCGCGTCCTTATTTGGAATACCATTCCTACCAGTAATTTTCAGCCAGCAGATGTGGTCGTTGGCCAGCCTAATTTCACCTCAATCACGCTCAATAATGGAGGCCGGGGAGCTAGAACGTTAAGCGGTCCCGGTGGAGTCGCATCAGATGGGCAAAGACTTTTTGTTTCGGATCAGACTAACAATCGAGTTCTCATTTGGAATTCCATCCCTACTACAAACTTTCAATCAGCGGATGTGGTTCTTGGCCAGCCTAATTTTAGCTCGGGCACAGCCAATAATGGAGGCCGGGGAGCTAGGACGTTAAGTAATCCCATTGGAGTTGCAACAGATGGAAAAAGACTTTTTGTAGTGGATAATGTTAACAACCGCATCCTCATTTGGAATTCGATTCCTACAGAGAATTTTACTCCAGCTGATATTGTATTAGGCCAACCTAATTTTACTTCTTCAACGGCCAATAATGGAGGGCGCTCGGCTAAGACGTTAAGTGCTCCCCGGATGATCGCATCAGATGGCACAAGACTTTTTGTAGTGGATTTCACCAACCAGCGCGTCCTCATTTGGAATATTGCGTCCCTTAAACTTGATCTCGGCCCCCAATTCGAACAGGGCAAAGCCGTCTTAGGGAAAGTTTTCCATGATATTAATGGTAATGGTGTGCAGGATAGTCCACAGACCACAGACGATAGACCACAGAAAAAGAAGAAGAAGGAAAAAGACCGTGGACTGTCGACTATGGACTATGGACTTGAAAAAGGTATCGAAGGCGTCAAAGTCGTCTCAGACACTGGCATCTATGCGATTACCGATGAAGATGGGAAATACCACTTCCCATTTATCGAAACAGGCCAGAGAGTCTTAAAGCTTGATCCCTCCACCCTTCCTGAAGGAGCTCGCCTTACCACCGAATCCCCAAGAAAGATTATTGTGACCGAAGGCATCTTAACCAAAGTGTCGTTTGGGGTACAATTCCCCTCACCCCAAACCCTCTCCCCAGAGGGGAGAGGGAAGGGTGAGGGGGGACCCCTCCTTAAAGTCTCCATCTCCCAAGACCCCATTCTTTTAAACCCAAGACTCGAAGTCTCATCCAAACAAGAAAAGGATAAAATCATCTTTACGATCACCTGTAATTACTTCCTCTTCATTGAACGAGCAGAGCTTAAGCTCTATGACACAAACTATAAACTCGCGAAATCTATACCTCTTTCAATTCCTCTTCCTTTGTATTATGAGGTTCCCCTCAGGGACATTGTAGGGGCGCCCCTTGTGGGCACCCATTCCCCAACCCAACGGGCGGGCACAAGGCCCGCCCCTACATCGGAACATGACACCTTCATCCTCCATTATCAACTTTCAGTCTTTGATAAGGACGGTCATGAAGACCGGACGGGGATGGGGCAGTTATCGTTAAGCGTTTAGTAGACTAGGTTTCCCCTTTACAAAGTTACCCTCTCCCCCTAAAATCAACTTTTTTAAAGGAAAAGTTGATGATCCCACCACCTGCTTTTGGCCCACAGGGCCAATCATTTGTTTGCAAGAGAGAAATAATCCGCCTGCGGCGGGAAAGCAGGTGGTTAGGATGATCGAGTACTTAGGAATTGTAATTCTGGCCCTCTTTGCCGGGGCATTGGCTTCCCTTTTTATTGTTTTGGCTTCGACGCTTGGCCCGAAACGGCCCAATCCTGTTAAAGACGAGCCCTTCGAATGTGGTGAAAAACCGCTTTCCTCACCCAAGCGCACTTTGCCGGTCCATTTCTATTTAATTGCGATGCTGTTCATCATTTTTGATGTGGAACTTGCATTCCTATTTCCATGGGCAGTTTTATTCAAGAAACTTGGACTTGCCGGTCTGATTGAAATGGCGGTTTTCGTTTTCTTTATTTTAGTTGGTTACGTCTATGCACTTAAAAAAGGAGCCATTGATCCCGAATGAATTCGGCTGAGACTCAAGCGTCAACGGGTGGGTTTGTGACTTCCAAACTCAATGACATGTTGGGTTGGGCGCGCAAGTATTCTATTTTTCAATATCCTTTTGTAACCGCCTGCTGTGGGATGGAGTATATGTCGGTTGCCTGTGCACATTATGATATCGATCGGTTCGGGGCAGGCCTTCCGCGCTTTAGTCCGCGCCAATCGGATGTTTTGATGGTGGTTGGTACGATCAGCCATAAGCTCGCGCCGGTGCTCAAGCAAATTTACGATCAAATGTGTGAACCCAAATGGGTGGTGGCCTTTGGGGTGTGCACTTGCACAGGCGGTTTTTACGACAACTATGCAACGGTGATGGGAATTGATACGATCATTCCAGTCGATGTGTATATTCCCGGCTGCCCGCC
>JACOVU010000029.1 GCA_016177155.1 Candidatus Omnitrophota bacterium
CTTCCATGGTTCCAATCCGGTGGCCTGCCACATTGAGCACGTCATCCAATCGGCCTAAAAGCCAAAAATAACCTTCCGGGTCTAACTTTGCCCCATCACCAGGAAAATAGATGTTCGGCCACTTGGACCAATATTGCTTCTCGTAGCGGTCAGAATCTCCATAAATACCGCGGAGCATCGCAGGCCAAGGCTTTGTAATCGCCAGGTAACCGCCTCCTACTTCAACTCGCTCGCCTTGCTCATTTAAGATACAAGCTTCGATGCCTGGAAAAGGTTTGGTCGCAGAACCCGGTTTTAAGGTCGTCACGCCGGGAAGTGGTGTAATGAGAATCATGCCGGTTTCGGTTTGCCACCAAGTGTCCACGACAGGACATCTGCCGCGACCAATGTGCTCGTGATACCACATCCAAGCTTCTGGATTAATCGGTTCGCCTACAGAACCCAAAAGCCTGAGACTTGAAAGGTCGCGCTTCGCGGGCCACTCCGTTCCCCATTTCATAAAGGCGCGAATTGCAGTCGGGGCCGTATAAAAAATAGTAATCCCATACTTTTCAATGAGCTGCCAAAAACGGTCCTTGTCAGGCCAATCGGGTGCGCCTTCATACATAAAAACGGTCGCGCCATTCGCAAGCGGGCCATACACGACATAACTGTGCCCGGTGACCCAACCGATATCGGCTGTGCACCAGTAGACGTCGCTTGGCTTGAGATCAAATACCCACTTCGTCGTCGCGTAAACACCTGTGAGGTAGCCCCCTGTGGTATGGACAATTCCTTTAGGTTTTCCCGTTGTGCCTGAGGTATGCAAAATATAAAGAAGATCTTCCGAATCCATGGGTTCTGGCTCACAATAGGAATCTGCTTCTTGCATAAGCCTGTGCCACCAGTGATCACGGCCTTCTTTCACGCGAAGCGGAAAATCACCACGTTTGACGATCACCACATGCTCAACGGTGGGTGTGTCTTTGAGGGCGTAATCGGCATCATGTTTTAAGGGGAGAAGTCCGCCGCGACGGTAACCGCCGTCCGCCGTGATCAACACTTTCGCCTGCGCGTCATTAATACGGTCTACGAGTGCCTCTGCGCTGAATCCTCCGAACACCACACTGTGAACCGCTCCAATCCTCGCGCACGCAAGCATGGAGATCGCAATCTCGGGAATCATGGGAAGGTAAATCGCAACACGGTCGCCTTTTTTCACGCCCAATTTTTTGAGCGCGTTGGCAAATTTATTCACCTCGCGGTAAAGATCCCAATACGTAAGCGTCCTCTGGTCTCCTGGTTCTCCTTCCCAAATGATAGCAGCTCGATTTCGAAACTCAGATTTTGCCCATCGGTCGACGCAACTGGTAGTAACATTCAGTTTCCCACCAACAAACCATTTTGCATCAGGGGGATTCCATTCGAGGATTTTGTCCCACTTTTTCGTCCAGACCAATTCTTCAGCAAACCGAGCCCAAAAAAGCTCGGGGTTGCGTTTTGCTTCTTCATAAATTTTTTCATCCCGAACCCAGGCCGTTTTTCGAAATGATTCTGGAGGCGTGAATTGTCTTGTTTCACTGAGCAAAACATCGATCGCTTCGGTCTTTGTTTCGGCTTTCATTAGGCTCACCAGTTAGAGTCGTCGTACTTCCAGCTTGCGTATAGGTAATAATTTTTAATTTCTTGGTCATAATCCTCGAGCGTAAACGCAAAAGAGGAAATTCCGCCCTGTGGCAAACCATTGGGATCTGGGATAGTGCTTCGATTCAAAACTGGAAGTTCTTGTTCATTGAAAATGATGAGAGAAACTTTCAGATCGCAAATGGGGTGTCCAACATTGTTAATGACAATCCCTCTTAATTCAGGTCGGCCTTTGGGATCAAAACCCGAGGCGCCGCCTTTGACAATGACTTTGCGTGGTAACTTTTGGAAGGTTTCGATTTCAGGAAATTGTTCAATGCCCATAGGTTTTGGAAATTCCACTATTGCATGGTTGGGTATTATCCCACCACCTGCTTGTTTGCCACCTGTTGGTGGCAAATCTCTTTCGAGATGTAAGAGTGCGCGCTTAAAAGTGTGCGCTCTTATCAAGCAGGTGGTGGGATTATAATCGAAGGGGAAGGAATTACCTACAAAAAATTTAAATGACGGCTATGCAGCAAACGCCCTTACGGTTTGTTCCAGTTTCCGCTGGTCATAGGCATCCGGTTTGATATCGCCGCCTTTAAGGAGAAGATGGACAAAATGAAGGACCACGAGAGGATCAAACTGCGTTCCCGCATGTTGAATCAGTTCCCGAACCGCTTCTTCGCAGTTAAGCGTTCTCTTGTATCTTCCGCCCGCAACCCGCATCGTATCGTAAGCATCCAGCACGGAGACGATCCGCGCTCCAAAAGGAATTTCTCTCCCTTTGAGACGGTGCGGGTAACCTTCTCCATTGAACCACTCGTGATGATGTAAAATAATCAACGCTTCGTCCGCCAAAAATTTGATGGGTTTTACAATTTGATATCCCATCACGGGATGCGCTTTCATCTTTTCATATTCCTGGTGGGTGTAGGCGCCTGGCTTCAGTAAAATCTCGTCGGAAACGCAAATCTTTCCGATGTCGTGCAAAAGTCCAGCGTGTTCAATAATCCGCACATCATCTTCCCCCAAACCCATTTCACGCGCAGTCAAAGCGGAGTAATGTCCAACGCGTGCCGCATGACCCATGGTATGAGGATCTTTGGCTTCGAGTGCATTGATGAGTGCTTTGGTCGCTTCAATGTAAGCCCGTTTAGACATTTCGGAAATATCAAAGAGGCGTTGTCGGAATTGGTACACTTTTTCATCGCTGAATTTCAAATCGGGAATCTGATTGACATAATCCTTGATGATATTCTTATAAAGGACGACTTGATTCCGTCCGTTGCTCTTGGCTCGATAAAGCGCCTTATCCGCGTAAAAGAGCATGGTTTCTTTCCGATCAATCGGATCTTCGGGATAAGAGGCAATGCCGATGCTCACAGAAATTTGAACGGGTGTGCCAGATCCAAGGGAGAAGGATTGATCCAAGATTTTCTTCCTCAGCCTTTCTGCAAGAAGGTTCGCTCCTTCATATCCAATATGAGGAAGCGAGACCACAAACTCTTCGCCGCCATAACGAGCGACGGTATCGGTCTGCCTCAGATAGGAAGTAAAAAAGGAAGCTAAGTTCTTCAAAATTTCATCTCCCGAAACATGACCATGGGTGTCATTGATCGTTTTAAACTGATCAATATCAACCATGAGGCAAGAAAGCGGATAATGATATCGAGTAGCACGAGCAAATTCTTCTGCCATTTTTTCTTGAAAGAACCGGTGATTGTATAAACCAGTGAGCTCATCACGTACGGAACGTTCCGAAAGTTTCCTGCCCAAAGTTTCGAGCTGTGTGTTCTTATTGGCAAGTTCCGTTTCCAATTTTTTCTCACGAACCACCATTTGATGACGTTCGCAAGCAGTTTCAATCATGTGAGGGAGTTCGCGGAATGAATTTTCAGATTTGACAAGATAGTCCGAAAAACCTGACTTCAAAACGTTAAGGGCTAAAAGTTCGTCGCCCGCATGGGTCATCAGCAAGATGGGAATATAATAGTTTTTGGCCTTAATTTGGGCCAGGAAGTCAACGCTGGTTTGATCAGAAAGTTGGTAATCGGTTAGAACCAGATCGAAATCGTCCGTGCTTAGCTTCTCAAGCGCTTCTTTGACGGTAGAAGCTTGTTCCATTTTTGCCTTATTCTCTTCGGCCCAGCGGGATAGAGCCTGAAATGCTGAACCTGTTTTGTTTGGCTCACATTCAACTACCAAAATCTTAATTGGATGTTTCCGTTCCATAAAATGTGACACACCCCCTTGTTTCAACCAATTAAATTTTTGACGGTCGCAAGCAACTCCTCGGACTGATAGGGTTTTTTCAAATAACCATTCACCTTTTGTTCCATGACTAACTCGCGGACGCGATCGCTTTCTATCCCTGTTGCAACCACCACTGGAATATGGAGACCCGTGCGGTCACGCCGTGCGTTCAAACTGATCAACGTTGTTAAACCATTACGGTCGGGCATGTCGATATCCATAATGATCAAACTCGGGCAGTAATCTTGCTCAAGCAACTCAAGCGCCTCGAGTCCGTTAAAAACGGCTGAAACGTGATAGCCCGCTGACTCGAGACGAGTGCGCGTCACCTCCGAATAATCAAGATCATCATCTACCAATAGAATTTCTTTAAGATTTCGACTTTCGGTCATGTTCCGTCAGCTCCACAAGTTGGCAGATGCGCTTCACCAATTTTTCAACATCTACAGGTTTTACAAAAAAATCAACCGCTCCTTCAATTCGGGTCATATTTTCAATCATGGGGGCTTTTCCCGTAATAACAATAATGGGAATATCCTTCGTCGACGAAGGCTTCCCGGTTTCAATATCAATGGGAGCTTTAAGCCGCTTCAGAATGGTCAGGCCGTCCGTATCGGGAAGAAAGACGTCCAGAATCACCAGATCGGGTAATTTTTCTTGAATGAGATTAAACGCCTGATCGCCTTCGGTGGTCATCAAAACCCGATGTCCACTGGCTTCAATCCTTAGTTTTAAAAGTTGCGAAAATTCAATATCATCTTCAACAATGAATACCGTAGCTGGATGCGTCATGTGGTTGCCCTTTCCGATGTAAACGAATTGGCTTCCCGTTGATTGGAATGCGTGATTGGAATCGAAACGAGAAACCGACTCCCCTTCCCATATTCACTTTCAGCCCAAATATCGCCGCCATGCAGTTTGACGAGTTCTTTGCAAATGGAAAGGCCAAGACCTGTACCTCGATTTTCTTTTGTGCCTGCACCTTTCACCTGCTCAAAACGCTCGAACACCCGTTCCAAATCTTCTTTTTTAATCCCAATGCCCGTATCGATCACACTGACTAAAACGCGGCCGTTTGGAGTTTGTTCCAGCTGGACCGTAATCGATCCGCCTTCGGGCGTAAACTTAATGGCATTGCCGACTAAATTCGCCAAGACTTGTACGATCCGTTCGGCATCGCATTCCACCTTGGGAAAAGGTTCGATCGGTTGAAACACAAGTTTGATCTGCTTTTTTCCTGCCAAGCTTCTCAGAGCTCCAAACACCTCGTCTACGAGGACTTGAACATCACACAATTCAAAATGAAGACGCATTTTTCCCGCCTCCAGTTTGGAGAAATCAAGTAAATCATTAATCATGGCAGTCAGTCGTCTGAGACTCCGCTTTGCGATTTCGAGAACTTGCTTTCCTTTCTCTTTATGGGTATCCACAATCCCATCGAGAATGAGTGAGATACTTTCTTGTACGGCGTTTAGAGGCGTGCGGACATCGTGGCTGACAGAGGCAATAAAATCAGATTTCAATTGGTCCAGTTTTTTGAGTTCACGGTTTGCTTTCTCAAGCGCTGCATTCTTCTCGCGAATTTCACGTTCGTATCGCTCTTTCTCTTTGACCGCCAAGAACTTCAAAAAAGTTTCGCCGATGACGTGCGGCAATAAACTCAAATACAAATCGTCCTTGACGATGTAGTTGTACGCCCCTTCCTGCATGGCCTTAACTGCCGTTTTCTCATCCCCTCTCCCCGTCAGCATAATGAAGGGAATGTCAAGACGTTCTCCATTCATCCATTCGAGAAGCTCAAGTCCGCTTTTTCCGGGAAGGTTGTAGTCCGATATGACCATGCTCACGTTACCGCCTTTCATTCTTTCGATCGCCTCTTCAACAGACCCAACTAATTCGACGCTATAGGCGTTTTCCTTGGAGGAGGTAATTGATTTCTGAGCCAGCAAAGCGTGATCGGGATTATCCTCCACCAGCAATAAATTGAGCATCAACCGATTAATCATTTTTTCTCCATGCGCGACGCCGCCTGAACATGAGGTGTCTCAACCGTGTGAAACCAATAATCTTTGACGCATTTCATCTTAGAAACCAAATCACCAAATTGTTCTGGTTTTACGACATAACCCGAAGCGCCAAGCTGGTATGCTTTTTCAATCTCTTGTGCCCGAGCAGAGGTCGTTAGAAAAACAACGGGAATTTGTTCAAAGCCTTTGATTTGGCGTAAATTCTTTAACACTTCAAACCCATCCATCCCGGGCAATTGCAGATCTAACAGGATGAGCTCAGGTTTTCCTTCTTGATTCTGAATGTCTTGACAGGCTTTAAGCGCTTGAAGGCCGTCGCTGTAACGAACCACTATACAGTCACTATCTTCAACGCTCTTTTGAACGAGAAAAGCATGATCTTCATTGTCTTCAACCATCATAATTTTTCTCATGATGGACTCCCGCTGAGCATGGTTGATTTACTGTGGTTCTTAGCCAGCGCGCTTTTTTCTGCGTTTGGCCACTCAAAGAAAAACCGGCTGCCTTTTCCTTCTTCCGATTCAACCCAAACCTGCCCCCCATTGTGTTCAACAATCTTTTTGACAATACTTAAACCGATACCCGTACCTTCTACCTTTTGAGTATTGGGAGCGCGCTGAAAAATCTGAAAAATTTTCTCCTGGAATTCCTTCCTAATTCCGACGCCGTTGTCTTTCACGCAAATCCGACAGAACTGCTCTTCGCTTGCGCGAGAATGCTCAATCTCGATCGACGGTTGCTCGGGCACGCCAATATATTTAATCGCGTTGCCAATGAGATTGGCAAACACTTGTTCCAGCCGTTTGCGAGAACCCCATAAGTTCGGAAAATACTCTCCTACTTTCACACGGATAGATTTTTTCTCAAGCTCGGGCGCGAACGGCGCAATAATTTCTTTGAGCAAGTCGTTAATATCCACTACTTCCTTCTCATCTTCCACCCGACCGACGCGTGAGAGCTCAAGAAGGTCTAAAATGAGATCATTCATGTGTTGAACATTGGATTGAATGCGATTGAAATAATCGAGATTGTTCCCCTGAAGCGTATCGCCTAACTCGGTTTTGAGAATGGAAGCGAAACCTTGAATGGAAACAATCGGCGCTTTTAGGTCGTGTGAGATAATGTGGATGAAGTTTTCGATTTCTTCGTTTTTATTCAGGAGTTCTTTGTTCTTGGCTTGAATGTCACGTGTTCGCCAATCCACTTCCTTCTCAAGAAATATTCTTCGAGTTTCGATGGACCAGCTAAAGAGACCTGCCGCAACCGAAAAAAGAGTGCCCATAATCAAGATGAGATAACTTGCAATTTCTCTATCGAAAGGGCGAGATCCGTTGTAATAAGCATCCCAGAGGGTCACCGTGAAAAAGACACCTACGAAGAAAATGACGATGTGAAAACGGAAAGGCCTTTTGCCTTGTTTCTGATCGTCAGGCTCTTTCTGATCCATGACCCCCTCTGTGGTCTTGTGGTTGCGAAGTTGATGGTTAGGTGTAACAAACCGGTTACACCTAAAAGATAACACGCATTATCCTGTTTAAAGGATACCTGACCGTCTTCAGTTTTTCAAATAAGCTAGAGATATATAGTAAAAGGGAAGTTAAACTTTGTAACTCTTTACTAGAAAAGGGGTTCCAGCTTCTTTTGCCCACTGGGCAACTTCCTTGGCATGATAAGTCAAAATGACAGAAGCTCCAGCGCGAGCAAATGAGGTCAGGATTTCTTGTACTGCTTTTCGCTCATCCAGATATCCCATCGCGCATGCCGCCTTAACCATGGCATATTCACCGCTCACATTGTACGCCGCAATCGGAGTGTTAAACTTGACTTTGGCGGCACGAATGACATCGAGATAAGCAAGTGCTGGTTTCACCATCACAAGATCTGCGCCTTCTTCAATATCCATTTCAATTTCGCGGAGCGCTTCATTAACATTGGCATGATCCATTTGATAACTCTTTCGATCCCCAAACTGAGGGCGAGACTGAGCAGCGTCGCGAAAAGGACCGTAAAAGCTTGAGGCATACTTTGCGGCATAACTTAGAACTGGGGTGTGGGAAAAACCATTCGAGTCAAGTGCCTTTCGAACAGCCTGAATACGTCCGTCCATCATATCGCTTGGAGCGACCATGTCCACACCAGCTTCGGCATGTGAAAGGGCGGTTTTTGCAAGCAAGGGAAGTGTGGCGTCATTCAACACATGACTTCCCTCCACCACACCGCAATGTCCGTGACTCATATATTCACAAAGACACACATCTGTAATCACAGTAAGGTTGGGAAACCGTTTCTTGATTTCTTGGACTGATTTTTGAATTACCCCATTTGCATCATACGCGCCGCTTGCGTGATCGTCTTTCCTGCTCGGAATTCCAAAAAGAAGGATATGTTCAATCCCCAATTCTTCAAGTTCCTCGAGCTCGCCCAGAAAACGATCGATCGAAAACCGAAACTGCCCCGGCATGGATTCTATTTCCGTTTTGATTTGCGTACCTTCTACCAAGAAATAGGGCATGATGAGCTGATCGAGCGAAAGTACAGTTTCTCTCACCAATTTTCTCAAGCCTTCGGTTTGTCTCATCCGCCGAGATCTAAAAAAAGGAAATTTCATGACCTCGCCTCCTTTAAAACGGCTTCGATCAAACCTGGAATGGTAGACACTTTTGCTTCTCGATCCACTTTTGCTCCAAACGCCAGAATGGTCTTCGAAGTAACAGGCCCGATTGAGATGACCTTTGCTTCAATATGGCGTCCGTTCTTAAGCGCCTCAAAAAAATGCTGCGCGGTAGACGAGCTTGTGAAGGTGACATAATCAATCGGGTATTGACGCACCAATTCCGCCACTCGGTGTTCGAGACCTGCTGGTTTTTCCGTCCGATAAACTGAAATTTCGGTCACTTGAGCGCCTAATTTCTTGAGTGAACGATTTAGAAAATCGGGTGCAATATTGGTCCTTAAAAGTAAAAACTTCTTTCGAGCGATCTTTAGTCCTTGAAAAGCGCGCACGAGACCTTCTGTGGTAAATACTTTTGGCACAAGATCTGGCTCGATCGAGAATGCATTCAGCTTTGCTTTTGTTCCTGGTCCCACCGCGGCAATCTTTAAGGAACTCAAAGTTCGGGTATCTTTCCCAAGTTCGCGAAATCGCTTAAAGAAAGCTTCCACACCATTTTCACTGGTGAATACAAGCCAATAATATTTCCGAATATTTTTAACGGCTCGGTCCAAAGAGTGAAAATCGCGAATGGGGCTGACTTCAATGGTAGGAAGTTCCAAGACGCGCGCACCCAGGTTTTCTAATTCATCAGCAAGCTCGGAAGCTTGTTTTCGTGAACGGGTGACTAAAATCGTTTTTCCAAAAAGAGGTTTTTCCTCTCCGCCAGAATTCGGACGGATCCGTCCTTCGGCGGAAAACCAGGCGAGTTTTCGACGCAAACGGTTCACTTCTCCAATTACGGTAATGGCGGGCGCTTGAAGTTTGGCTTCTTCTACTTTTTGAACAATGGTTGCGAGCGTGCCCGTCACAGTTCTCTGTTCCCCCGTTGTTCCCCACCGAATGACTGAAACGGGAGTTTTCCGTTTTCTTCCGTAACGAATCAACAAATCCACCACTTGGGGAAGTGCCTTCACCCCCATATAAAGCACGAGTGTTCCCTTGAGTTTCGCAAGGGCGTTCCAATTTAAATCTGAACCTTTTTTCGAAGGATCTTCGTGGGCTGTAATCAAAGTGACTTCGGAAGCAAGTTTGCGATGCGTCACTGGAATCCCCGCATAAGCAGGTGCTGCGATCCCTGCCGTAATGCCGGGGGAAATTTCAAAAGGAACTCGGTGGCGGGCGAGCCAAAGCGCTTCTTCTCCTCCTCTGCCAAAGACAAAGGGATCTCCCCCTTTCAAGCGAACGACACGCTTGCCTTCACGTGCTAGCTTAACGAGCAAGGATTCAATCGACTTTTGCGGAGTCGAATCGGGATCACCGCCTTTTTTTCCAACATAAATCTGCTCGGCGTGCTCTGCATGTCTTAAAATTTTTGGATGAACGAGATAATCATAGACCACCGCATCTGCTTCTTCGAGCACCTCTTTGGCGCGAAGCGTAAGCAGTTTCGGATCACCAGGGCCTGCGCCCACGATCGAAACAAAACCCTTTTTTTTCTGCAATCTACCTTTTTTCGCCATTTCGAATCTCTTGTAAAATTCGAGCTCCGCCCTGTTCTAAAAGCTTCTCGGCAAGTTCTTTTCCAAGTGCTTCACCTGTTAAAAGAGCGCCTGAAACGGAGCTTCTCACTTCTTGAGTACCCCGCCACGAAAAAATCCCGCCTTTGACGGTGATCACATCACCAACAACGTTGGTAGCGACTCCCACAGGTAACTGACAACCGCCTTGAAGACGCCTCAAGAAACTTCTCTCGGCCAAAATTCTCAAGTAAGAAAGTCTATGATTTAAAGGCGCTACCAGATTCTCGATCTCCGTATCTCCTTTTCGAATCTGGATCGCGAGCGCGCCTTGTCCTGCTTGGGGCAAACACCTATCTTCATCAAAAATCTCACTCACGTAATCTGAAAGACCGAGACGCTTGAGCCCTGCAAAAGCAAGGACCATTCCGTCCAATTCCCCGCCCTCGATTTTGCGAAGGCGCGTATCCACATTTCCGCGCATTTCGCACAAAACAAGGTCAGACCTCATCCGCTTCAGCTGTGCGATTCGACGAAGCGAGCTCGTTCCAATTTGAGCGCCTTGAGAAAGTTCGCTCAGCTTTTTCCTTCCGCGTGAAACAAGACAATCTCTCGGATCTTCACGCTCTAAAACTGCTCCCAATTGCAAACCCTTCGGCAGTTCCGTTGCCAGATCCTTTGCGCTATGAACCGCTAAATCCACATCCCTTTGAAGAAGTGTCTGTTCAATCTCACGGGTAAAAATACCCGGCCCGAGTTCGCCAAAACGAGCGTGTTTTACTTGATCGCCCGTCGTCCGAATCTTCACCAATTCAAATTCAAGGGAGGGAAAGAGCAACTTAAGTTTCGCTTGGACCAACCCAGTTTGATAAAGTGCAAGCTTACTTCCGCGCGTTCCAATCCTAATGAGGGAGCGCATCCTGTGCCGAAGATTCCTTCTCTTTCGTCTGAGAGGGTTTTCGTTCCTCCAAACGAAAGAGTGAATGAAGGGTTTCTAAATAACGTTCCATACCGCCAACTTTTGCAGATTCTTTCAATTTCTCGACGGGCGTATGGAGGAGACTCGCTTTAATTTTTTGAACCAAGCTCTTCAGCTCTTTTTCCCTACCTTTGAATTTAGGGGCTACTTTGGTTACCTCGGTTTCAACAATTTCATCAAAGTAAGCCGTTAATCTTTGAATCACTGGCCCAGCCTCCAAAAATTCATACCATTGGTCGAAGGATTCAAGCTCTCTTTCAATCATGACCTCGCATTTGGAGATTTCTTTCTTCCTGAGCCTCAAGTTGGATTCGGAAACCGTTTTCAGATCGTCGATATCGTAAAGGTAAACGTCGTCGATCTCACCCACGCGGGATTCAACATCTCTCGGAACAGCAATATCAATAAAGAAAAGTGGCTTGTGGCGGCGTTCATTCATGACTGCTTTCACATCTTCATACTTGACAATCGCGTGAGGTGCGGCTGTTGAGGAAATCACGATATCGCTCGTCCGAATGGCTCTCAGCCAAGCATCAAATCCAATCGGTTTTGCCCCGTACCTCTGAGAAAGTTCGAGGGCGCGTTCATAAGTGCGGCTTGCCACCGTAATCTCGCCCGCGCCTGCTTTCACCAAATGTTTCATGGTCAGCTCGCTCATCTTTCCTGTTCCAAGAATCAAGACGCGTTCGCCTGTCAATTTTCCAAAAATTTTTTCAGCTAGTTCGACCGCGATGGAAGAAACGCTCACCGCCCCCTTACTAATCTTCGTTTCCGTGCGAACTTTTTTACCGACGCGGAGTGCTCGTTCCACCAACTGGTATAGAATGGAATCGAGTGACTTCAGTTCATTGGCCATTTTGAATGCATTGCGCACTTGCCCATAAATTTCATTTTCACCCACCACCAGTGAATCAAGCCCGCTCGCCACACGGAATAAGTGTCGCGCCGCCTCCCGTCCATGCAATTGATAAAGATACTGACGGTAGGTACAACCCTCCAAACCATGGAAATCACTTAGGAAATGAATGAGGCTTTCCTCTACGCCCGAAAAACCCCGCCCATAAAGTTCAACCCGGTTGCAAGTAGACAAAACAAACCACTCGCGAAGACCTTCGAGGTCGCCCATCTTGACCAAGGCATCCGACAGTGCAGATTCCGAAAAGGCAATTTTCTCACGTATCTCTACAGGACAACTTTTGTGATTAAGACCCACACACACTAAATCCATAAATCAGCGCACTCCCGCATGAAGACCCGTATGAAATAAACTCGTACCCAAAAAGGTAAAAAGGACCAAAACAAAAGCACCCAGGGACATCAACACAATACGTTTTCCTTTGATTTGAAGAACCTCGTGCAAATAAATGATGACAAGATAAACTGCCCAGGTCAAGAAACTTGCAAAAGACTTGGGCTCTTTTAAGATAAAACTTCCGAAAGCCGTTTTAGCCCAAAGTGCTCCGCTCAAGATGGCAAATCCCAATAAAATGACACCCCATTGAATGGTTCGGAACGCAAGCCGCTCCAAATCTTCGAGTGGGGGAAGTCGATGATAAAAGGTGCTCGAAGTTTTCTCTTTCAACGCTCGATTCAACACCAAATAAAAGAGAGCGGCAATAAAGGAAAGCGCAAAACTTGCATATCCAAAAAAGGCGGAAAGAATGTGGATCAAGAAATAGCCGTCGTGGAAATGCTTAAAAAGCTCTTCATTGGGATGAAAAGGAAAAAAGACGGGGATTAAAAACAGAATCAGGACAGGCGTTAAAATCACGCCGAAGGTTTCCGTGCGCATTTGCCTGAGAAGAATCAGATAAACGAACGCAAGCGACCAAGCAAAAAACCCGGACGCCTCTCCCAGGGTGGTGACGGGCAGGTGAAATTCATTTGTCACGGACCGCGAGACTGAGAACGTCTCAGCGAAAATCAGAAGCGTATGAATCAAAAATCCAAGCTCGACAAAGCGCGCTGCCCAAATCACTCGCTTCTCGATAACGTTCAAAAACTCACTGGCAAAAAGAATAAACGCAATCGCATACGCACCGATCGCAAACAAGAGTAACCAATAAACAAGATTCATTTCTATTTCCCCGTTTCAAGCAATTTAAATTCTGATGCCACTACTTTTTTAAAATGATTGCGGCGCGCCTCGGGAGCGTTTAAGGATTGTTTGGTCTTCATGCGATCCTTGGACAATTTTTGTACCAAAGCAGAATATTTTGAACCAAATTCCTTTTCTAGTTTTTTCCGAAGCGTCTTGGCCAAAAGAGGACTTGCCCCTCCTGTTGAAATCGCGATTTGAAGTTTCCCGCGCTGAATGATCGACGGCACAATAAAAGTCGAATGCGTTGGATCATCTACCACATTCACAAAAATCCCTTTTTTCTCGCACCATTCAAAAATAGTTCGGTTGAGCGCCTCATCTGAAGTTGCTGCCACCACAAGCTCAGGATTTTCTCCTTGCGGGATCTGAGATCCAAACCGAATATCGATTTTATTCGCCCGAGCAAACCGCTTAAAAGCCTTTGAACAATCATGGCTGATCACCAAAAGTTTTGCCCCTGCTTTGATCAGCGTCCGCGCCTTCCGAAGAGCCACGCCACCTCCTCCGAAAAGGAGCACTTTCTTTCCCTGAAGTTTAAGAAAAGCAGGATAGTATTTCATCCCCCACCACTTTCCAAAAATAAATCTGACAGCAATGCCGTCGTTATTGATGGACAATAAACATTATATTCGTAGTTCAATGCGTAGTATAAAAAGTGGTGGGGGATCATATAAATTTAAGACGGTTCCTCTCTAAGAATTCCTCAAACTCATTTTCCAACGTGAACTTTGGAATCACCCGCAACCCGCTCAACTCTTCCGCCGCTTCGATCGTTTCCTGATCCACAGGATCAACCATGGCAAGCTCCAGTGCATCATCTTTGATCGTGATCGGAACAACCCGATGATCGCGCACAAACTCCTCAGTTAAAATGCGGGCGAGGTCTTCGGTTAAAATATGGTTCTTAAGGCTCACATAACCCACTGAGAATTTCGACTCAAGCAGCTTCCCGACTTCACTGCTCGAAACCGCATTCATCCGAATCAGAACTTGACCGATTCTCTCCCCGGTTTCGACATGACGTTTGACTGCTTGATTGAGTTCTATTTCCGTAATGAGCCCTGCATCAAGCAACAACTGCCCAAGCGGTTTTGAGGTATCGCGCTTCTCATCGCTGGGTGAAAGCACTTCCAGGGACTCTTGAAGCGAGCTCAAGGGCATTTCTCGTCGATCGCGAAGATAATGACTTCCAGGTTGCGTCTTAAGATAAGCTTTCACTTCTGCGGCGTCACGAGCAACCTCCGCCATGCTGCGGTACGGCCGGTACAGATTCGTTACCGCTGCGATCGAAAGACTCATCAAAGGAAAAGAAACAGGAACACCGCTCCTGTTTTTCACGAGGACGGATTTACGTTTTCGGTCTGCATCCTCATAATGCGTCGGAATAATTCGGTCAAACTCTTGAAGGCAAAGTTGGGCAAAACGAGTTTCGTGATCCGTATCCGTCACCACTACAAAATCATCACCTCCAATGTGGCCGAAAAAACTATTCCGATCCGCTTCGCTCAATTCAAGACATCTTGCAATCAATTGAGCCGTATGCCGAATCACTTGATCTCCCCGTTCAAATCCATATCGATCATTAAAAGATTTAAAGTGGTTGATATCCATATAACAAACCGAGAAAAGTTCACTTCGATCAATGCGTTTTCGAATGTTTTCTTCAATCGCAATACTACCGGGCAGGTTGGTAAGCGGATTCGCCTGAAGCCGTTCGCGGGCGCGGGTGAGATTGAGTTCAATCCGGAGTTGGAGCGAAAAGGCATCAAAGGGTTTAATCAAAAAATCGTCAAACCCGCGGTCGCGGCTCAAAACGAGCTCTCTGACTTCATTCTCCTCGGCCAACAACATAATCGGAACGCCCAGGCCGGTAATGCTCTGCTTCATTTTTTTGGCGAGGTTCACCCCATCCACCTCTTCCATCGTCGTACCCATTAAGACGAGATCGAAGCGAACCTTTTGAACCAAGCGAATCGCCTCATCGCTATGGGTGGCAATAAATACATCATAATTTCGAGCCAGAAGTCTCGCCTCTAGAAGAGCGAGCGTATCTGAATCTTTCTCTGCAATTAAAATTTTGTAACTCATCCCCCACCACTTTTCCTGATTAACTTTTCCAATCTAATCTTAGATCCGCTCACCAAATTGCAAAAAGTGGTGGGGGATCATCCCTTAAAACTCTCCTTCGATGAAGGAAAATGCTTTGAAAGTACATCTTTGCGATACTCGAGGACAGCTTTCCGAACAGCTTCACTCAAGTAAGCATATTGCCTGACAAACCGCGGTTTCACTTGAGATTCAAAACCAAGCATGTCATGAAGAACCAGGACTTGACCGTCTGTACTTGGCCCAGCTCCAATCCCGATCGTTGGAATCCTGAGTCCTTTCGTAATCCGCTTCGCCAGTGAATTTGGAACACATTCTAAGACAATCGAAAAAACACCCGCTCGCTCAAGCATCTTTGCGTCTTCGAAAATCCGCTCTGCTTCTTCTTCGGTCTTTCCCTGCACTTTATAGCCGCCGAGTTCGCGGACCGACTGTGGAAGCATGCCTAAATGCCCCATCACGGGGACTCCAGCGCGAAGAATCGCCTGTACTTGCTTTAAAACTTTCTTGCCGCCTTCTAATTTCACTGCCTGAGCGCCCGCTTTTTTAAATTGCTTGGCGTTTGCCACTGCTACTTTCACATTGGAATAAGACCGGTACGGCATATCAACGACCAGAAAAGAACGGTGAACCGCACGGCGTGCTGCCTTCAAATGATGGAGCATCTCTTCCATCGTAACGGGAAGTGTAGTCTCATAACCTAAAACTACCATCCCGAGCGAATCCCCAACGAGAACAATATCCACTCCCGCTTCGTCAACAATCTTGGCAAAGGGAAAATCATAGGCAGTTAAAACTGTGATTTTCCGCCGCTTTCTTTTCAAACCTATGATATTCCGAACGGTCATCCGATCCATGACAGATTTCTGAAGAAACGCTTGAGGTCTCGATCCTACTTCTTGAGCTGGAGCGAAATGGCTTGAGCCAAATTTTCCATTAGGGTCATCGTTGTAAGCGGCCCAACGCCGCCGGGAACAGGGGTAATAAAAGCAGCCCGTTTTTTCGCCGTTTCAAAATCCACATCGCCCACCGTTTTTCCGCTCACCCGGTTAATGCCTACATCAATCACAATCGCCCCTTCTTTAATCCACGCTCCCGGAATCAGGGCAGGCTTCCCCGCCGATACCACAAGTACATCGGCGCGGCGCACATGGGATTCGAGCATTCCTGATTTAAATGTTCCCGTGTGGCAAATGGTGCTCGTAATTTTCTTTCCGATCATGAGCAGGAATGCGGGAAGTCCCACAATTTTACTTGAACCGATGACAACCCCTTCTTTTCCAAAGAGATCAATTCCCGTTTCCTCAATAAGCCGAATGCACGAGCGAGCCGTGCACGGAGCGAGCCCTTCTTTGTGAATCACTAATTTCCCGAGGTTGCTCGTAGTCATCGCTTCCACATCTTTATCGGGATGAATCGCATCCAGCACTCGATCCACTTGAAAGGTCTTGGGAAGAGGCATTTGAACGATAATTCCATGAACTTTCGGATCGCGATTGGCGCGCTCAATTTCCCCAATGAGATCCGCCTCGCTTGCGGTCGAATCCAAGGTGGTGGTCTCGTGTTTAATCCCGACGGATTCTGCCGCGCGCCTTTGAGATTTTAAATAAAGTTCTGAGGCAGGATCTTCGCCTAACTCGATGGCGCGTAAGGTGGGCGGCATCATGAGTTGCTTTGCGTACTCCTTGATCTCACGCTCAACTTGAGTTCTGAGCTTTTCAGCGACTTTTTTACCTTCCAGGAGTTGTGCTTCCATTATCTGCTCCATCGCCTCATTCGAATTTAGCTTTCAAGTGCTTTTCTCTTAACTTAGCGAGCGCGCCTTCGCAATGCGCGCGTTCTTTTTCATCCTTCATGTACATAACGTTAATATTGGCAGTCGCAAGAGCGCCTTGAAAGGCCCCGTCGAGAAGCCCGCTTGCTACAACCAGATCATTTCGAATAGAACCCTTGGTGTAGGAATTGATACTGCTCAAAAATTCTTTTGCCATGACAATGAGCATCGCAAGATCGGCTTGGAGACGAAACGAATTCTTAAGTGCCGTCTCTACCTTTTGCTGGGCCTTCGCAGGATCTGAAATCTTCTTCGCTTCCGAATAGGATGTCATGACTTCCTGATAAATTTTTGGGTCTAGATCAATGACGTCAGCGGCATTTTGCTGCATTCGCTCTAGGGTCTTGACAATTTTACTTAGGCTTTCCTTCTTTTCGCCTTCCTGTCTTTTTAAAGAGATTCGCGCAACCATTAACATCAAACTGATTCCCAAGGCGGCTGCTAAAGCGGACGTTCCTCCCCCGCCCGGGACAGGTTCTGGACTTGAGAGCTTCTTGAGATACTCCTTGATGGAAGATTCCAGATACATGGTTTAATCCTTCGGGGTGAGCCTTCACTCTAAACGCTTGATTTTAAAGAAGATAGTCTAAAGGAGATGTGCACGAGTGTCAAGAAAACTGTCCGACAAAAAACGTACTCTTTTTCTTAACCCGAGGCAGAATCAAATGTTAAATCGTAAGTTTACGAACAACCAATTGAGTTGCCACAATTCAAACACTTATAACAAGCGCCGCTCCTGACCGTGAGGTGGCCGCACTGGTTGCATATCGGAGCGTCACCCATCATGGTAGACAGATGCTCCGAAAGAACCGCTGAGGTTTTTCCCGCTCCAAGCACTTGCGCTCCTGCCATTACTAACTGCTCTTCGTGAACAAGTATTTGTTCAATCTGTTGCGTATTCTGAGCTTTCCCCCCATCGGAAGCTGGGGTTGCTTGTGTTGGACGAGGAGGTTCAAGTTTTTGCATCTTAGGCGTACGAGATTGCGCTGGAATGGGCTCGCTATCAATCGGTTTCTTGTGAACAAAATCGGTCATGCCCAGATACTCCATTCCAAGAACGCGGAAGAGGTAATCCACCACCGAGGTTGCAAACTTAATGTTGGGATGATCCACAGCGCCCTGCGGTTCAAAGCGCGTGAACGTGAAGACATCCACAAATTCCTTAAGCGGAACACCATATTGAAGTCCCAGGGAAACGGCAATCGCAAAACAGTTCATCACGCTGCGGAACGCCGCACCTTCCTTATGCATATCGATAAAAATTTCACCAAGCTCCCCCTCTTCATACTCACCTGTTCTTAGGTAAATCTTATGCCCGCCCACTGAACCTTCCTGGGTAAAGCCATGACGCTTCTTCGGTAGTCTGCGGCGTCTGAGAAGGGGCTGTTGGGACTCTTGGGACTTCTCACCCGTTTTCGCTTTGCTTTCGCCTTTAGAACTATCCGAGGAGGAGGTGTTAAGCGGCTGAGAAGCTTTGCACCCGTCACGATAGAGCGCAATTGCTTTCAGGCCCATCTTCCAACCTTCAATATAAATATCTCGAATTTCTTCGACGGTTGCTTCGTTGGGTAAATTCACGGTTTTTGAAATCGCACCTGAAATAAACGGCTGGACCGCCACCATCATACGGACGTGGGCCATGGGCCGGATAAAGCGTTCTCCATATTTGCCGCACTTATTGGCACAATCAAATACGGGAAGATGTTCGGACTTCAAATGAGGCGCACCTTCCACCGTCATGCTACCACAAACGACGCGATTGGCTTCTTCGATCTCGGCCGGCGAAAACCCAAACGCGGTCAGTAAATTGAAATTGGACGCTTTATACTCTTCAGGCTTAAATCCCAAGCGTTTCAAGGTATCTTCGCCGAGCACCCAAGCGGAAAAAGCATGGCTGAGCTCAAAAACCCCAGCAAGTTTCGATTCGATCTGAGCTACGTCCTCATCGGTAAATCCCTTTGCTTTGAGTGCGTTTTCATTCACCCAAGGCGCGTGCTTAAGAGATGCCGTACCCAGCACGTATTCGATGATGTCTTTGATTTCACCGTCGGAATATCCAAGTCTCCTAAGAGCAAGCGGAACGGATTGATTCACAATTTTGAAATAACCACCGCCTGCAAGCTTCTTAAATTTCACGAGCGCAAAATCAGGTTCGACCCCCGTCGTATCGCAATCCATCAGAAGCCCAATGGTCCCCGTCGGTGCGATCACCGTCGTTTGCGCATTCCGATAACCATAGCGCTTACCAAATGCAAGTGCCTCATCCCAATCTTCCTGAGCCGCTTTTAAAAGATAGGAAGGACATTTTTCCTTGTTGATCTTGTAAGCGGCATCTCGGTGTTTTCCAATCACGCGGAGCATGGGTTCTCGATTCTTCATATAACCTGGGAAAGGACTTTTCGAACGGGCCATTTCTGCCGACACGCGATAGGCATGGCCCGTCATAATGGCGGTAATCGCTCCACCAATCGCAATAGCTTCCTCGCTATCATAAGGAATTCCATTCACCATGAGCACCGTTCCAAGGTTGGCATATCCGAGCCCGAGTGTACGGTAATCATGACTGTTTTTTGCAATCATTTGGGTCGGATAAGAACCGAAATCCACGATGATTTCCTGCGCCATGATGAAGATCCGGCACGCGTGCCGAAATCCTTCCACATCGAAAGAACCGTCGGGATTCAAAAACTTCATCAAATTAACAGAAGCAAGGTTGCACGCCGTATTATTCAAAAACATATATTCGGAACAGGGGTTTGAAGCATAGATCCGGTCCGTGTTAGCGCAGGTATGCCAATCATTAATCGTCGTATCAAATTGAACCCCGGGATCAGCACAGGCCCATGCCGCTTGGCAGATTCGATCCATCAGATCCTTCGCTTGGAACGTTTCCGAGTTCTCTCCCGTCGTTCGGAAACGGGTATGCCACTCGCCTCCATTGAGGTAGGCATTCATAAATTCATCACTGATGCGGACAGAATTATTTGAATTTTGTCCAGAAACGGTACGGTAGGCTTCCCCATTGAAATCTGCGGGAAAACCCGCCGCAATCAAAGCCCTTACCTTCCTTTCCTCGCGAAGCTTCCATTCAATGAAATCCACAATTTCAGGGTGATCCATGTCGAGCACTACCATTTTGGCTGCTCGGCGGGTTGTCCCCCCTGATTTCGTAGCCCCCGCTCCTCGGTCCAACACCTCCAAAAAAGACATTAAACCTGACGAAGTACCACCGCCGGAAAGTTTTTCCTGTTTGCCGCGAAGTTTTGAAAAATTAGTCCCCGTGCCAGAGCCATACTTGAACAAACGGGCTTCCGATTTAATGAGTTCGAAGATCGACATTAAATCATCTTCAACCGATTGAATGAAGCAAGCCGAGCATTGAGGTTGGGAATAGGAATCTTTAGTCTGTTCACAAACTCCAGTCTTCGGATTCCAAAACCAATTTCCGCCGCTTCCTGAAATTCCATATTCATGGTAAAGACCGCAATTGAACCAAACGGGCGAGTTGAACGCGACTTTTTGATTGACTAAGAGATGAGTCAGTTCTGCCTCAAAATTCTCTGCATCTTCGGGTGTTGTAAAGTAACCACCAAATTCTTCGCCTGCCCGACGAATAGTGTGGGCAACTCGCCTCACCACTTGACGGACGCTTGTCTCTGAACCGGTCTTGGGAACTCCGGCCTTGCGGAAATATTTTGAAACGACAATGTCCGTAGCAAGCTGTGACCAAGAGGAGGGAATTTCAGCATCTTCCATTTTAAAAACAACTGAACCATCAGGATTCGTAATGACGGAGGTTCTCCTGCCCCACTCAAGCTCATCATAGGAGTGTACTCCTGGTCTTGTAAAACGCCTGGGCACGTGCAAACCGCGCTTTGCGCCTTCTTTTGTCACAGTCGAATGGCCGTTTCCGGCTTCGGCTGTTTTAGCTTCCACTTTCGTTCTCTGCGTTTTCACTGACATTGCTAGGCCCCCCGAACATTTAGAATTCTTCAATATATTGTACTCTTAAACCCTGATTTATACAATATCTAGTGTCACCAAGCATAGAATCGGCATCCCTTAAAAAAGACTTTAATCTCAAAACCTTAATTTTTTTGGATTACGTTTTAACCTGAGACAGCACCTCACAATTCCAATCCAGCAAACGAACTGGACCATTTTTTCCCTTTTGCTCGATCAAGAACTGTGGTGCATTTTTGGAAGTAGACGGGAAATTTAGAGACAAAAAAGGCGGCTCAACTGCGCCGCCTTTTTCACATTTACTTTTTCTCGAATGTTGGGATCATGAAATTAAAAAACCAACCGGCTTCCCCGTTTACCCAGTTAGAAATTTTCCTTACAACGAAATAAAACTATCAGTGGTTTTACTTTTAAGTTTCCCCGATTTCTAACGGGGTTTACTTTTAAAAACTTTTTTGCTTTTCTTCCCTACCACAACCGACTTTTTCTGAAAGAACCTTGTTCGTGAAAATGTAACAAACGAACAAATGGAATTTTAATGAAGGACAAACCACGTGTCAATACAAAAAGTAAAAAAATTTTTCTTCTACCTTTTCCCATAGGGAAGGCTTTCAGAAAAATACTTGACAAATCATTTTCCGATACAGAATTCTTTGAAGATCATGTCGAGCAGATCTTCGCTGTAAATCTCACCTACGAACTCGCGAAGCCGATCGAGCGCTTGCTTTAAATCAAGTACAACAAATTCCAAAGATTCTTGCCTCGTAAAAGAATCAAAACTTTTACGAAGCGCTTCCAAGGATTCTTCAAGTGAGCGTTTGTGTCTTGCGCGTGTGATGAGCGTCGATTCTTCATTGAGTTCATGTTTCAGTATGAGATCTGTCATTTTTTTCTCAAGCGTTTCAATTCCTTCACCGGTCTTTGCGGAAAGAAAAATGGCAGCTTCATCGATGTCAAATTTTTGGAAGCTTTCAAATCCGTTTCGACGGTTTGCGATATCGATTTTGTTCACCACAGGAATCACTTTTTTGCCCTGTTTTAGACCCTTTACGATTTCCTGATCTTCATCAGTTAACCCCGAGGTGGCATCCAAAACCCAGAGGAAAAGATCGCCTTCCCCTATAGAGCGCCTGGTGCGTTCCATGGCCGCCTGATCTAAAGGGTTTTGGCTTTGCCCAAGACCTGCCGTATCCAGCAGGCGAATCCATAAGCCATTTAAGCTGATGGACTCCTCCAAAATATCTCGGGTTGTGCCTGGAATTTCAGAAACAATGGCCCGATCGCGGTCCAAAAACGCATTGAGAAGCGAAGATTTCCCGACGTTCGGCCTTCCGATAATCACAACAAGAGCGCCCTCTCTCAAGATAGAACCTTTTGAAAAAGTACCGATCAAACGTTCTAACTTTTGCATGACGGACTCAAAATGCGACTTAAATTCTCGGTTCGAATAAACCTCAAGGTGTTCGTCCGGAAAATCGAGGTAGGCTTCAAGATGGGCATAGATTTTCACAAGCTCATCTTTAATCGAATGAATTTCCTCGGAAAGCTTCCCTGCCAACTGCCGAAGGGCAACTTCAAGAGAACGGTCGCTTCTCGATCGAATGAGATCAAGCACAGCCTCAGCCTGAGCGAGATCAATGCGGCCATTCAAAAATGCGCGTTTGGTAAATTCGCCTGGCTCAGCATGGCGCGCCCCATACGAAAGCGCTAGATTTAAAATCCTCTGAAGTACGCGCGAACCGCCGTGCGCGCTAATCTCCACCACATCTTCTGCCGTATAGGATTTGGGCTTACGAAAAACGGTGACGAGCACTTGATCAATAACGCGGCCTTCGCCATCACAAACTGTTCCAAAATGTACGGTATGAGATTTCACTTCGGCTAAATTTGTCTCATTCAAACTTCGAAACATGCAGGCGGCAATCGCAATCGCATTCTTTCCGCTCAAACGAACAATTCCAATTCCACCTTCACCTGGTGGTGTGGAAATTGCGGCAATCGTATCTTCTAAATGAATTTCGGGCATCCCAGAATTTCCCTCGCTTCTCCCGCTAGAAAAATAGATCCTGCAATAAAAATAACAGAATTCCGAGAAGCTGCTTCTCGAGCTAACCGAAGAGCTTCTTTGAGATCGGAACTCCAAAAAGTGGGTTTTTTATACCCCATTTTTGAAAGCGTTTCCAGAATAACTTTAGGTTCTTGAGCTCTAACATTGTTACTTTTTGTCACAACAATTTTGGAAGCCTCTTCTAATACAGAAGTTAAGATTGGCAACAAAGCCTTCTCTCGAGATGTTCCTAATAAGATGATCTTTTCTTTCCCGGGAAACAGTGCTCTCAATGCATCGCTTGCTTCCTCCATAGAAGCTCCATTATGAGCGGCGTCGATCACAAAAGTAAGCGCGCCCCGCTTAACAACTTCAAACCGCGCAGGCCAAAAGGCTTGCAAGAGACCTCGTCTCACCTTCCGCTCATCCAAGCTGAATCCAAATTGATTCTCAAGAAGGCTTACTGCTTGAAGGGCGCAAGCCGCGTTTTGGATTTGAAATCTGCCAAGCATAGAAATCTTAAAATCCCCGCGTTTCTCAGAACCAATCTGAAAATCGAAACGTCCACCTTTAAGCGAAATGGATTCTTTTTGTGTTTTGAACGTTGAACCAAAGAAGTGACCTTTTGCCTTTTGCTTTTGAATTCGCTTGAGAATGACTTGACGCGCTTCCGGTTTTTGTTTTCCGACCACCACGTTGGCATTGGGTTTAATAATTGCGGCTTTCTCCCGCGCGATTGAAGTGAGCGTGTGTCCCAAATGTTCTTCGTGATCGTAGCTAATCGGCGTAATGACCGAAACAAGAGGCTTGAGCACATTGGTCGCATCAAGCCTTCCTCCCATCCCCACCTCAAAAATTCCGAAGTCAACCTTGCGCTCTTTAAAATAAAGCGTGGCCACAAGTGTCAAAACTTCAAAAAAGGTGATCGGCTCAAGGGGTTTTATCCTTTTTCGTTTCCGCTCAAGAACAGGTTTTATTTTTGAAACCAGCTCAGCGAAATCATTTTGAGAAATCGCGACGCCATTGATTCGGATCCGCTCACGAGGATCACTCAAATGGGGAGAAGTATAAAGCCCCACCCGATAGCTGTTAGCGGTAAGAATCGAGGCAATGAAATTAGCAGTCGAACCTTTCCCTTTTGTTCCCGCTATATGAATGGAGGAAAAAGCATGCTCAGGATGGCTGAACCAGTCGAGCAGGCGCACCATGCGGGCCAAATTAAACTGGCGCTTATACTCAAACGGAAGCTGCTCAAAATCAAGGAAGGAATAGAGGTACTGAAGTGCCACAAAGTAGTGCATGAAAGAAGGAGCTCAGTGCCTGAAATGGCGTTCGCCAGTGAAACACATGGCAATGCCGGTTTTGTTACAGGCATCGATCACGTCTTGATCTCGAATCGAGCCGCCTGGCTGGATAATCGCGCGGATTCCATATTCATGGGCGACTTCAATATTATCGGGCATGGGGAAAAAGGCGTCGCTTGCAAGAACAGAACCCCGTGTGAGGTCTCCCGCTTTCATGCAGGCGAGTTTGACGCTGTCAACCCTGGACATCTGACCGCAGCCAATTCCAACCGTTTTCTTCCCATGAGTCAGAACAATCGCGTTGGACCGAACCACTTTGGCACATTTCCAGGCAAAGATGAGGTCACTTGTTTCGCTCGGCTTTAATTGCTTCTCCGTTACCCACTTGAGATTCTTCTTAAGTTCTTTTTCCCGTTCACAAACGGGCCTGTCTCTATCTTGAAGGAGAAGTCCAGTTTTAATCACCCGGAAGTCATAAGGCTCAAGATCATCTAGGTGATGAACTTGAATCACCCTTAAATTCTTTCTCGATTTCAAAATCTGGAGCGCGCCTTCCGTAAAATGAGGGGCAACCATCAGTTCAAAAAAGGAAAGCTTTTCGAAAACAAGTCTCGCCAGTCCCTCGTCGCACGTTTGATTGATTGCCACAATCCCGCCAAACGCAGAAAGCGGATCGCAATCAACGGCTTGACGGATGGCAACGGCGATTTTGGGATCGGCTGAAATCCCAGAGGGATTATTGTGTTTCACCACACAAGCCGCCGGCTCTTTGAACTCTCTTAAAATATCAATGGAAGCCTCAAAATCGAGAATGTTATTGTAGGAAAGCTCTTTGCCGTGAAATTGTTCAAAGCTGAATTTCGATCTGCCGCCCACGCGTTGATAAAGCGCGGCTCTCTGATGGGGATTTTCCCCATATCTTAAGGTTTGAGTTTTCTTAAATACTTCATCAAAAATGTTCGGGAGGCCATCTTCTTTTTCAAATTGTTTCGTCAAATATTTCGCAATTTCACGGTCATAGGTAGACGTATGACGGAACACCTTTAGAGCAAGCTTTTGGCGAAGCTCATGCGAGATCGAACCCCGGCTTTTCTTAAGCTCTTCAATGACCATGGGATAATCCTGGGGATCTGGGACAACCGCCACCGATTCAAAATTCTTAGCGGCAGACCGAAGCATCGTAGGTCCACCAATATCGATTTGTTCAACGGCGGTTTCTAATTGAACGCCCGGTTTGGAAATCGTTTCTTGAAAGGGATAAAGATTGACAACCACCATGTCGATCGGAACAATTCCATATTTTTTTGCTTCGCGCGCTTGTTTTTTATTGGAACGGAGATAAAGAAGCCCTCCGTGCACTCTGGGATGAAGGGTTTTTAGGCGGCCTTCCAAAATCTCAGGAAAACCGGTCAGTTCAGAAATGGATTTGGCGCGAATTCTATGATTCTTAAGTAAAGTAAGTGTTCCGCCCGTGGAGTAAATTTCAACTTTGTGGCGCTGGAGTTCTTTGGCAAGAGGAATTAAACCTGTTTTATCCGAAACGCTGATAATGGCCCTTTTAACTTTCATCGGATTCCAAGCTCCTTTTTAAGCTCCGAATGAAAACGGTTCATTAATTTTTTCGTTATCTGCCCAGGAATTTCAACTCCGATTTCCCTTCCGTCCAGAGAACGAATCGGGGTAATTTCACCTGACGTGCTTGTCAGAAATGCCTCATCCGCATTCCAAACATCATGACGGGTTAAATTCGTTTCAACCAAAGGGAGGCGTTCCTTTTGGGCACATTCTATCACAAACTGACGTGTAACTCCATCCAAGATGCCAACCTCGGGCGTCAAAATTTGATCCTCTTTGACCATAAAAAAGTTCCAAACTGTGGCTTCTGTCACATAACCGTTGAGATCTAAAAAAATGACCTCGTAGGCATCCTGTTTTTCCATGGCAGCAAGGACATTATTGAAGAAGGCGCTGGTTTTTGCTTCGGGAGGAATAGAGCTCGTCAGATTCCTGCGCGTGACTGCAGTTTTTATATCAATGCCTTGCTCATAAATCCATTCGGGCCGCTTGCGTTCCAAAACGAGGATGTAGCTACTCTGCTTATCCACTCCAAGGCGAAGGAAAACCTCCTGCTTGCCGCTTTGAGCGAATGCGGTAAGCAATTCTTTCTTCAGCTCACTCAAAGTCTTTGGAAGTTTGAGACCGATCGTTTTAGCAGATCGCAAAAGACGTTCCAAGTGTTGGTCGATGCGGAACACTTTGCTTTGATAGCCTCTTAAACTTTCAAACGCGAAGATATCCCCTTCTGAAAAGGAAATATCGTGCACCCGTTCAGACAAAACTTTTTTACCATCGACAAAAAGTTGAAGCTGAGGCGAAAGGGAAGGTTTAGACATTAAGACACAACGCATCGATCAGTGCTTTTCCCTTATGAAGGGTTTCCCAATATTCGGCTTCGGGATCTGAATCGTAAACAATTCCAGCCCCTACCTGGAGATAACCCTTATTTTGATACAAGATGAGACTGCGGATGACAATGTTCAGATCCATATCACCCTTAAAATCCAAGTATCCGATCGAACCGGTATACAAGTGACGCTTAAACGGTTCGAGTTCCTCAATAATTTCCATGGAGCGGATTTTGGGGCAACCCGTAATCGTTCCGCCCGGAAAAACGGCCCGCAGAAGATCGAACCGGTCATAACCTTTCTTAAGTTGGCCGACCACATTCGAAACAATATGAACCACGTGCGAATAAGGTTCAAGAGTCATGAGCTCACTCACCCGTACGCTGTGAGGTTTTGAAACGCGCCCCAGATCATTGCGTTCCAGATCCACCAGCATAATGTGTTCCGCCCGTTCCTTGGCACTCATGATTAAATCCCGACGCAACCTGCGCTCCATTTCAGGATTTTCTCCGCGCGGTCTTGTCCCTGCAATGGGACGGGTCTCACATCGCTCGCCGTTGAGCTTGATCAAGCGTTCGGGTGAAACACTGGCAACCACAAGCGGACCAACTTTGAGGAAACTTGAAAAAGGAGAGGGATTAATGGTTCTCAGACGCTCATAAATGGCCTCTGGTTTGCCCTCATAATCGAAAGAAAACCGCTGGGATAGGTTCGCTTGGTAAATATCCCCTGCTTCAATATATTCCTTTGCCTTCAGGACCATTCGTTTGAAGGTTTGTTTCGAAGAGTCCGCTTTAAAATTGGAAATGTGGAAATTGTTAACAGTACCAGGTACGGCCGTGCCGGGTTCTACAGAAAAAGGGGACAGACTATAGTCTGTCCCCTTTTTCGCAACCGTACCTGGTACTGTCTGTTTTCCCATTTCTTCAACCGCGGCTTGTGCACGCTTGAAGGCTCGGTCAAATGAACCGTCTTTGGAGGGAATGAGATTGGCGACTAAGAAATACTTCTTTTCCTTGTGGTCATAAACGAGGAGATCGCGCACGAAAAGAAGGGAAATCAAGTCTAACCGAAGGTCATCTTTCGCAAAATCAGGAAGGGCTTCAAACGCATGAGCAAGTTCATAACTCAAATATCCGACCGCCCCACCCGTAAAAAATGGCAGTTCATTCCATGTGTGACCTCGATAAGATGCAAACAGGGTTCTTAACTTTGAAACAATTCCTTCTACGTTTTTGGTTTTAAAAACGTGGAACGGTTTCCAACCGAAGTAAGAATACCGCGCTGTCTTTCCTTGATACCGAGTGCTATCCAGAAAAAAAGCGTTCTCAGAATGAATGAGTGCACCTTTCACCGTTGGCCATAGATCTTGTGCTGATCTGACCGTATGAACCAGTGGTACGGTAAATCCTTTTTCGTACCAGTGCTTCAACTTTTTGGGTGTGGTGGGCCAAGAAGAAACTGGCATCTCAATGATGATACATGAGAAGGCCGCTTGGAAATTTAGGATAAAAATAGGTAGACTTTTGCGGCATAAGTTCGCCCGATTCACAAATGTCTTTGATCGTCTGACAATTCACGGGTCGAATGATAAAAGCACAGAGCGCTTCTTTGGACACCACCTTCTCAAACGCTTCGCCCACCGAAGGCGTATAAAACACGTTCCATTCAAGTTTTGACTCCGTAATTCCCAAAATAGGCTCGAGGATGAGATAAGAAACGAGAGTCATATCGAGCTCGTACCAAAGCGCGGGTTTCCCCGTGGGCATCGATTGGCGTGCAGTTGTATTGTCTTTCAACTCAAGTAAATAACATTCATGCTCGGAAAGTACAAGGCCGAAGCCTTCGGTAATCGCCCCCTCTGAGACTTTCTCCAAAACCGACCGTGAAACGGAATGTAAAATGAAGTGTTTCTTGAGTGCTTCCAGGAAAATTTCCCGCTCAATCGGAACAGCATTGTACACCACCCGGTGAATCGGAAGGATGAGAAGCCCGGGATCGGTAAAGCGAACGAATGTCGTAAGCACATAATTCCAATTCGGGTCTTCCCCGCCTCCGCCTTTTCCATTCATTTCTTCAGCATACTGAAGGGCCGTTGAATAACGGTGATGACCATCTGCGATGAAAATCCGTTTCCGATCAAAAACATCCTGAATTTGTTTCACCATATCCGACTCTTGAATGAACCACAACCGATGATGCGTCGTTTGCTCATCCGTAAAATCGAAAAGTGGCTTTCCCAATTCAAGCTTCACTTTAAGCTGATCCAATAGGTTTGAAGTGTCTTCATAAATGGTAAAAACAGGTGAGAAATTCGTTTGAGTGGCTCTCAACAGTTTCCCGCGATCCACTTTGGGTGAAGCATGCGTCTTTTCATGAGGGAATACGACTTTACGTTCAAAAGGTTCTAGCTTCAAGAGTCCAAATAAAGCGAGACGCGATAGTTTCTTTGGCGAAAACGGATGATCATAAGACACTTCATAAAGGTAAAATCCTGGGTTTTGTTCCGTCACGAGGACATTTTTCCTGCGCCATTCATCCAAATATTTTCGGGCGTGAAGATAACGTTCCTTTTTTTCGATATCCGCTTTGCTGGCTTGTCCGAGTTCAAGACGGATCACATTATACGGATCGCGCTCGCGAAGCTCGGCCTCATCATCTTTTGAGATCACATCGTAAGGTGGCGCAACGACGCGTTCCATTGCAACTTGAGTGGGATCATACCGAAGAGCGCGGAAGGGTTTGACTGTGGCCATAGAAAAAATGTTACCGTACTTGAGCGCCTGAAGGAACGTCGCGCTCAGGAATTATCAAAGTCAACATCGTATCATTACTGGCTGCAAGAAGCATTCCGTTAGACTCAACGCCACGGATGACGGCAGGCTCTAAATTGTTGACCACGACGACTTTTTTACCGACTAATTGTTCCGGTTGATAATGTAGGCGAATACCCGCCACAATCTGCTTCTCTACCTCCCCTACCCGAATTTTGAGCACATAAAGCCGATCGGCATTGGGATGCGGGTTCACCTCTAAAATCTCAGCGACTCGAAAGTCTAAATTCTGAAAGTCCTTTATGGAAACCATGCCACACCTCTTAAATTTGCGCATTGTAACATAAATCCCCTCATAGGGGAAAATGAATCCAAGTGATTACTGGGAAGGAGGATACAGATATGGGATTTTGCTTGATCTTGGCTGGGAAACTGCTATAATCCCACCACTTGTTTGACAAGAACGCGATTTATGAACAAGCGCGTTCTTGTGTCTCTTCGAGATTTCACCCCGCACGGGATGAACAAACAGGTGGTGGGATAATTCGGCTCTATTCGTTACCACACACTTCTAGAATCAATCTTCTGAAACAAAAAGGGAGTGCACTTTTGAGTAAGATTAAAATCGCCGTTGCTGGCGTCGGCAATTGCGCCGCCTCGCTCATTCAAGGAATCGAGTACTACAAAAAGAACGGAAAAGCAAAACAAGACACCCAAGGGTTAATGAATTACGACTTGGGGGGTTACCTACCTGAAGATATCGAGGTCGTCGCCGCTTTCGATATCGATAAACGCAAAGTCGGCGAACGTTTTGATGTTGCGCTCAATGCAAAACCCAACTGCGTCATGGTCCTTTACAATCATCTGCCCAAAAGTAAGGTGATCGTGCAAATGGGCCACGTTTTAGACGGTGTTTCCGAACACATGGCTGAGTATCCAGATGACCGTACCTTCCTTGTCGCAAACAAGAAACCCTCTAATGTGGAACAAATCATCCGCGACAGCGGCGCTGAAATCCTTTTAAATTATTTGCCTGTTGGCTCTGAAGAAGCGACGAAGTTTTACGCGGAAACTTGCCTCAAGACAGGAGTCAGCTTCATCAACTGTATGCCGGTTTTTATCGTCTCGAACCCCCAGTGGGCCAAGCGTTTTGAAGACAAGCGAATCCCTTGTGTCGGAGATGACATTAAAGCGCAGATCGGTGCGACCATTACCCACCGAACGCTCGCTAAGTTGTTTATAGATCGGGGTGTCAAAATTGACAGAACTTATCAGCTCAACACGGGTGGCAATACGGATTTCCTGAATATGCTTAACCGCAACCGCCTAAAATCTAAAAAAATCTCAAAAACGGCAGCCGTACAAAGTCAACTCGACGTTCCCCTTGAGGAAGATAACATCCACATTGGCCCTTCGGATTACGTTCCGTGGCAAAATGACAATAAGGTCTGCTACTTAAGAATTGAAGGCCGAGGATTTGCAGGATTCCCCGTCACTTTGGAATGCAGGCTGTCTGTGGAAGACTCTCCGAATAGTGCCGGCGTCGCCATTGATGCCATCCGCTGCTGCAGGCTTGCGCGTGACCGTAAGATCGGTGGTCCGCTCATTTCCATTGCAGCTTACTCGATGAAACATCCTCCCAAACAAATCCATGACACGGAAGCCAAAGAACTCGTCCGGAAGTTTATTCAGGGCACTTGCCAGCGGTAAGCCCCGTTAGAAACACTTTCGTCGCAATAATAATAGAATATTCAAAGAGAGCACTGTGTCTAAATTGAGATCTTCGTGGAATTGCGCACCGGCTTTCTAACGGGGTAAGAATTAAACAATAAAGATACAGGCTGCAACGACAGATGTCCAGCGGCCGTCTTTGTCCCCTTCGGCACTTTGCGTAATGGCAGTGGTACGAACGATCTCTCCTGAAATCTGCCACGTCTCGCGTTTGGCATCGTAGTCCGAATCAGGATCAAATTTCACTCCCGAAATCGTCGCTAACATTTCAGCCGCAAGATCTTCGGCGTAATCATTTGTCTTTCGTTCTGTCCACCCAAACGCATGATGCTCGGAAAGATAACCATGCTTGCTTGGATTCTTAGGCATCGCCACGCCGATCGAGGTGGAAATGAGACGGTTAGGTTCATTGGTTGCATTGTCACTCATGACGCAATAAACAATTTGCCCGGGCGTCAGATACTTCAAGCCAACTTCTTTGGGAATCAGCTTGCAATAGGGCGGGAAAATACTCGAAACCTTCACCAAATTGTAATAAGCGATGTCGGCATTCCGAAGCGCAAGCTCAAAACTCGTCAGCTTTTCGCGGTGAACGCCAACACCTTTCGTCATAAAGCATTTTTTAGGTAATATCATGATTAAGAAACTGTATCAAAAATTGGCAATGGCTTCAACCCCTTAGGTTAATTGTCAGGATGACACTTCGTGTCACATTCTCAAGATGTTCCTCGCGTTCCCGCTGAAAACAGGCTCGCGCTTGGAGGATGGAAGTAAATATTCAAACTTTTTGATCTCGAGCCCCAAGTGGGAATAGGGAATGTCAGAAGCAAATACCACTTTATGCGCTCCCACTTCCCGAAGGATTTGCCCGGTTCGGTAGTAAGAAAGTGTAGAGGTATCTAAATAAACGTTTTTAAGCTCTTTCGCGATCTCGATCGCCTCTCGAAATAAATCTTTCCCCGAATGAGCCAGTACAAAAAAAGTCCTGGGATAAGCTTTAAAAATATGATGCCACTCGCTTGGGTGGCAATTGGGTTCGTGGCCCGTATGGAGTACTACCGCTAATCGCTTTTGGTCAATCGCTTCAAAAAGAGGTTTCGCTAGGTGGGCATTGAACCGATCCGAACGCGGATGAAGTTTGACCGCCCGAAAGCCTAAGCGGACGGCGTGGTCAATCTCTTCAAAAGAAGCTTTCTTCTCATTGGGATTAAGTCTGGCGCACCCGATCAAACTCCGCTCGCGTTCAATCACTCGGGCAATCTTCCGGTTCATCCGAGCATAAGCAGGACCGGGACTTGCTTCATCAATCGGAAATATAACGCTCTTTGCAACCCCAAAACGCCTCATCACGTTCAGCATATCAGAAAGCGTTTGGCGTGCGCCATCGCGTGAATGGCCCAAGTGGGTGTGGAAATCGATGATCATCCCCCACCACTTTTCAGGTTGATAGATTCAAGAAAGTGGTGGGGGATCATCGATTGATTTCAGACTCGCAGGCAACAGTCGGCACGAGGCCGCCGCCGCGGGAAACATTCACCACAGTTTCATCACTTAAACGGGAAAGGCTCCCCGCGTAAGCTCCATTGAATACAAAACAGCCCGTATTTACCTTCTTAGCTACGAATTCGATTTTATGGTTCACAATGGTAGGAACAGTCATCACCGGGGGGCTCACAAATTCCTGAACGACCCAATTGGATTTAATCGCTTTATCGATCGTGTGATTCCATTCATCATCCCGCGTCTCAGGACCGATCGTTACTTCTTTGCCGCCGTATCCTTCGGCCGGTTTGAGCACGAGGGATTCTTTTTCATCTTTGAGAAAATCAACAAAATAAATCTTTTTGCCGCCATAAAAACGGTCGGCGTCAATCATCCGTCTTGTCCAAAGAACGTGTTGTTGTTTCGTTTCATTTTCCTTTGCCGAAAATAGGTGGTCATAACCAGGATTTGTGAGAATGGAAAGAATCGCTTTGGAAGCCGCCAGGCGCGAACGCAAGGGATTCACCACACAAACCGCACGATCTTTGTATGCACGAACCAAATCGTTCACCTCACGAAGCTTCTCCAAAAGCTCATTGAAAATCACCCGCCGATAAAGAAGGTCGATCCTGAAATTGCCGTGATAAAGCTTACCCGATTTATAACGAAGCTCGCGGGGATCTGCAATGGTGGTTTTGTATCCTTTGCTTTCAAAAAAGGATTTTAAAATATCAAATTCAGGTCTCGTGCGGACAGTTTTCCAATCCACAATGGCAATTTGAGGCGTTTCGACACCCCCAAAATCCTCATAAATACTCAGAAGAGCGTCCAAAAGCTTTTGACTTCTCATCTCTCGCTGAACATGAATTTCATCAAAAAAATCGGTGAGTTCCTTCGACTCAAAAAAGAGTTGTTCCAGCGTATCCGTATATCCCATCCCCGCGGGGGAATCGCAATTGAGCTCCATAAATTTGAGCGTTTCGCCCTCAAGCGTACAATCAAACCGGGCGAGTACCACAACACGGGCATAACCAGGATCGATTCGAACGAGTTCCTCGGCTTCTTGTGACAGCGAAAAACAATCTTTCAAAATGGGATCGTTGTGGAGATAAAGATCAGCGAGACGATCGACCATACGGGCCAAATGATCTGAGGCAGCATGAATCAAACGCGTTTGCTTGGCCGTGATGAAATGAGGTTTGAAAAAAGTGGGAATCGTAAAACGTCCAAACTTGACAAGACTATGGTGGAGCTGATCCTCAAAACGACGGATTGCTTCCGCCAGTACTTTTTCATTCGAAAGCACATACTGTTCGAACGCATGATCAGTATTTCGCGTATAATCAATGGATGTGCGCTGAACCATATACCGCCTCGCCAATCTCTGCTGGACTTTCTACCACGGTAACCCCCGCTGCTCTAAGTGCTTTCATTTTTTCTGGTGCTCGCCCCATGCCTCCCGAAATAATTGCACCCGCATGACCCATTCGTTTTCCCTTCGGAGCGGTCCGGCCTGCTATAAATGCAATCACCGGTTTTTTCATCTTTTTTTTAACAAATTCGGCCGCTTTCTCTTCAGCATTACCACCAATTTCACCAATGAGAACTACCGCTTCGGTTGCGGGATCTTCTTCAAAAAGCTCAAAACAATCTATGAAATTAGTTCCTAGGATCGGATCGCCGCCGATCCCAATCACCGTAGACTGCCCAATTCCGCGGGCCGTCATCTGCCAAACTGCCTCATACGTCAACGTTCCGCTTCTGGAAACCACACCGACCACGCCAGGCTTATGAATGTAACCTGGCATAATGCCGACTTTCGCAGCTTCTGGTGTGATTATACCTGGGCAATTTGGACCGATCAAGCGAGCCCCTTTATTTTTGAGGTATTTTTTCACGCGTACCATATCCAAAATGGGGATTCCCTCCGTAATGCAAACAATAATCCGAATTCCGCTGTCCGCAGCTTCCACCACTGCATCCTTAGCAAATTGAGCAGGGACATAGATGACGCTCGCGTTTGCGCCCGTAGCCTGAACGGCTTCGCGCATCGTATTAAAGACAGGAACTCCTTCGCACGTTTGCCCGCCCTTTCCAGGCGTTACACCCCCCACAATCTTTGTGCCATACGCGAGCATCTGCTTGGCGTGAAACGAACCGTGCGAGCCCGTAATTCCCTGCACAATTACTTTCGTATTTCGATCTACTAATATCGCCATCTTATACCCTTCCTTCAAACGCTAATGAAAAGTCAGACCCTTCTCTTCGCTTCCCTGCGCTTGCCGATTTTAGGCCGTTCGCCTAAGCGAAAATCGGCGTGCTCGGCCTACAAGAAAGAGATCGGTCCACGATCTCTTTCTTGTAAAGGCACTCCGAGAAGGTCTGCCCTTTCCAACAAATCCAAATAAATACGGGTGACAAAAGCTTGACGGACATTCCGTGACCTCGAAGCAGATTAAAAGCGTTGCGTTTTCTATGGAATCGAAAACGCAGCTTTTATTCAGCGAAGGCCGCTCAACCCGACATCCATCACGTGGCCTGAGCGGTGCTGAGAGGTCAGCGGTATGGACGGCAAAATGCCTTGGCTCATCATATCTTCCCTCTAACTGCCTCAACGGCTTTC
>JACOVU010000039.1 GCA_016177155.1 Candidatus Omnitrophota bacterium
GACAGACTATAGTCTGTCCCCTTTTTCTATGGTTGATAGTCTGTCCCCTTTTTCTGCGGCACGCAACGTACCTGGTACTGATCATGTTGAATTCCTCACGATCGAACGTAAAGAGGACGAATCGATTACCGAGGCGCGCATCAAAGAAGCACAGGTTTTGGCCGAGCGAATTCAAGCGCTCGTTCGTTCGGGCGCGTATGAATATCGGGATTTCGCCATGCTTTTTCGTGTGGCGACCGATATTTACTTTTACGAGCATGAACTGAGAAACCAGGGCGTTCCCTATTTTGTTATTAGCGGGAGAGGTTTTTACAAACAACCTGAAATTAGAGATTTAATTTCCTTTCTTGAGCTTTTGGAAAATCCCCACCTTGACATTCCGCTTGCCGCGGTACTTAGGTCGCCTTTGGTTCAGGTTTCGGATGATACGTTATTTTGGCTTGCGAGCGCTTCGAAAAGGATCAATAAGGAAATTCCGTTGTACCATGCTTTTTTGAAATGGTCCGAGATTGCCGAAATCAGCGAGAAAGATCAAAAACGGCTTGAAGACTTCCGCACATTTTTTCTGAAACTTTTGGGCGAGAAAGAAAAGTGGACCATTTCAGAATGTATAGAGCAAATTCTGGAATACACCCAATACGATCGGTATGTGCTTAGCCTTCCCCAAGGAAAGCGCCACTTTGCTAATTTACGAAAGCTTCTTGAAGTTGCGCGCGAAGTCGAAGTAAGAGAGCGCATACACTTGGGCGATTTCGTTCGTTATGTGAAAGGGCTTGGAGTCCAAGAAGTAAGAGAATCCGAAGCGCAAGTGGAAGCGCTTGAAGGAGATGTGGTAAAGCTCATGACGGTTCATAAGGCAAAAGGGCTTGAATTTAAAGTGGTTGTCATTCCTGATTTAAATCGAAGGGGCGAGATGAGAAGCGGGAAATTTCTCTTAGATCCCGTTCACGGATTTGGATTTAAAGTGTTCAACGAGGAAACCAGAGATTTTGAAGCTACCTTAGCCTATCGTAAAATTCGAGGTAAGATGGTTGAGAACGCTCGAGCCGAATCGAAACGTCTCCTTTATGTTGGGATGACCCGCGCGAAGGATCGCCTTCTTCTTTCAGGAACATCGTTCGGAGGCGATGAAACTGAACCTTCCGAATCCCATGAAGACACGAATTGGTATGAATGGCTCTCAAGTTGGGCCACAGAATCTCCTGAAGGGATTGAGCGTAAAATGGTCATCGAGCCATTTAAGCTTCAGGGAAGACAGCCTTTGTCTTTGGCAGATCGCAAGAAGATCAGAAGCGTGCTCAAGGCAGGAGAGACGTTTCAGATTAAAACCCCAGAGGAAATAGGTGAAATTGTAGAGCGGCTTGAGCCGATCAAGCCCACTTATTTCGAACGAATCGATCTGCCCGTTTCTGCTTTTTCAACGTTCGAGAAAGATCCCGAGGAATATCGTCTCACTTATGAACTCGGTGCTCTACCCGAAGAACGAGAAGCAGAGAAAATCGAAGAATGGAATCCCGAGGAAGATGAATCTCACTCGAGCCCCAAGGATTTTGGGACGGTGGTTCATCAAATTTTTGAACACTTAGTGTCAAAACCCGAGCGGGCCAAGAAGAAACTTCCTAATTTGGTCCACCAATTTGCAAGCGAACTTGAACCGAATGATCGTGAGGCAATTTATCGGTTGAGCGACCAATTTTTGAAATCAAAGCAATTTGCCGAAATTAAAAACGCAAAGTCGAGATACGCCGAAATTCCGTTTGCGTTTCGCTTGAAAGGCGGAATCATTCAGGGAACGCTCGACCTTCTTTATCAAACAGGGGATGGGAAATGGGTGATCCTCGATTACAAAACCTCGGAGTTGAACGGCCGAAAGATCGAAGAAGTAGCGAATTCTTACAAAACGCAGCTCATGCTTTATGCGCTTGCCTGCCATGATCTTCTTCGCATTTCACCTTCGCGCGCCACGCTTTATTTCGCCAAGACAGACGAGATATACCACTTTCCCCTAGAGGAAATTGATTTTGCAAACCTGAAAGTAGAATTTGAACGCCTTCAGAAGGAAATCATTACCCAGCGCAAAGCTTGGATTACTTAAGTTCTTTTTTGGAGAGAAGGTTGAAATTTTTATCGAACTCGTAAATGATGGGGACGCCTGTTCCGAGATTGAGTTTGAGAACTTGTTCCTTCGTCAATTTGTCCAAATGCATGACGATCGAGCGGAGGCTATTGCCATGAGCGGAAACGAGAATATTTTTTCCTGCTTTGAGATCTGGAATAATTTTCTTTTCAAAGTAGGGAAGCGTACGCGCAGCGGTGTCTTTTAGGCTTTCACCGCCTGGCGGGGCGACGTCATAACTCCTGCGCCAGATATGAACTTGTTTGTCCCCATATTTCTTTGCGGTTTCCGCTTTGTTGAGTCCTTGAAGGTCTCCATAATGGCGTTCGTTGAGAGCTTGATCCTTTTCAGTGGGAAGTTTTTCTTGGCCGATGACCTTAAGGATAATGCTTAACGTTTCGATGGCGCGCTCGAGAACGGAAGTATAGGCTTTATCGAATTTAATTTCCTTGATTTTCTCGCCCGCACGGCGGGCTTCCTCGCGACCTTTATCAGTTAAAGGGATATCAATCCAGCCTGTGAAACGATTCTCCAAATTCCACTGACTTTCCCCATGCCTGATTAGCACTAAAGTAGCCATTTTCTCTCGTTGCCTCTCCTTCGAATGGGCGTTATTATACAAGAGAGCGGTAATTAGGCAACGTTTAAGAAACATTTCCATTTGCCTCCGAAACCGTTCGGGCTGCGAAAAGAGATGAAGGCCGGGTTGAGCAGCCCTCACTCGGTGAATGCCGGATTTCCCATTCCATTGGAAATCTACGGCATTCAACGTTTCTCCGGCAAATGAAATGTTTCTTATCAGCTAAATTAGATCACGGACGTTCCGTGACCTCGAAGCAGATTAAAAGCGTCGCGTTTTCTATGGAATCGAAAACGCAGCTTTTATTCAGCGAAGGCCACTCAACCCGATATCCATCTTTGTGGCCTGAGCGGTGCTGAGAGGTCAGCGGAATGGACGGGAGAGTGATGTTTCAACAGACAAATGGCCGAAACGTTGCGGTGAACGGTTTCTGGAGGCAAAGGAATGGCATTGATTACCACACTTTTGTTTTTTGTGTTGGTACAAGGTGAGATAATGGCAGATGAAGCCACACATGTGAATCGGTTAGCGAAGGAAAAGAGCCCGTATCTCTTGCAGCATGCACACAACCCCGTGGATTGGTTTCCCTGGGGTGAAGAAGCGTTCGAAAAGGCGCGCCGAGAAAACAAACCCATTTTCCTTTCCATTGGATATTCGACTTGCCATTGGTGTCATGTAATGGAAGAAGAGTCTTTCACAAACCCCCTAATTGCACAGTTGTTAAATGACCATTTTATTTCCATTAAGGTAGATCGGGAAGAACGCCCTGACGTCGACCACATTTATATGCAGGCCGTGATGGCGATGACAGGATCAGGTGGTTGGCCGATGAGTATTTTTTTAACGCCAGACCTCAAACCCTTTTACGGCGGAACTTATTTCCCCCCAGAGGATCGTTGGGGAAGATCTGGGTTCACGACGCTCCTTAAGGCGATTCAAAAAAAATGGGAGACGGATCGTGAGGGACTATTGAGATCAGGAGAACAGCTTGCGCAAGCGATTCAAGAAGAAGTAGAACACAAAAAAGTGCAGTCACATCCGCTCAGTGAAGAAACGCTTAAACTTGCTTTTGAACAGCTCGAGTCACGTTTTGATCCAGACAAAGGTGGTTTTGGCGAAGCTCCTAAATTTCCGCAGAGCCACGGACTTTCTTTTCTCCTAAGATATTGGAAAAGAATAGAGGATGTAGGGGCGTACGGCCATACGCCCCTAAACATGGTAACCAAAACCTTGGATGAGATGGCAAGGGGCGGGATGTATGATCAATTGGGCGGGGGATTTCACCGTTACTCGACCGACAGCGAATGGCGCGTACCGCACTTTGAAAAGATGCTTTATGACCAAGCGATTCTTTCCAAAACTTATTTAGAAGCTTATCAAGCAACAGGCAATCCAGAATATGCTCAGGTCGCACGCGAGATTTTTGATTATGTGCTTCGCGATATGACCCCACCACCTGCTTTGCCGCTGTCGAAGGCAGCGGACTCCCAACGGGAGCAAGAGCACACTCTTAGAAAGCAGGTGGTTGGGGTGACCGGACCGGAAGGCGCTTTTTATTCTGCTGAAGATGCCGATAGCGCGCCCAATACCGCGAAACCTAAGGAAAAAAAGGAAGGCGCTTTTTATGTTTGGACTCAGGAAGAGATCGAAGGAGCTCTAGGAAAGGAGAAGGCCGAGATATTCAAGTACTATTTTGGCATTGAGGCTAATGGAAATGCACTCCACGATCCTCAAGGAGAGCTTAAAAATAAAAATGTTTTATACGTTGCGCATTCTTTAAACGAAGCTGCGAAGAAATTTGGAAAGACTGAAGCTGAGATTGAGTCGCTTTTAAATGATTCCAAGAAAATCCTTTTTGATGTTCGCGCAAAACGCATGCGTCCGCATTTGGACGACAAAGTCCTTACGGATTGGAACGGCCTCATGATTTCAAGCTTGGCGTTTGGTTCGCGCGTATTAGGAGAGGATCGATACCGAGAAGCAGCCAAACGGGCTGCAGATTTTATTTTAGCTCGAATGAAAATAAAGGAGGGTAGACTCCTTCATCGGTATCGTGACGGCGAAGTATCCATTCCAGGTTTTTTGGAAGACTACGCGTTTTTGATTCAGGGGCTTATCGATCTTTACCAAGCAACGTTTGAGGTGCGTTATTTGGAAGAGGCAAAATCATTCACCCATCGGATGATCGATCTTTTCTGGGATGAAAAGAGCGGAGGGTTCTTTTTTACGGCCAAAGATGCCGAGAAATTACTTGCTCGTACGAAAGAACTTTACGATGGAGCGATTCCTTCTGGAAATTCAATGGCCATTCTTTCACTTATCCAAATGGCTCGGCTAACCGTCGATCAGGATTTGGAAGCACGAGCCCAAAAGGGGATGGAAACTTTTTCCGATCAACTCGCCCAATATCCCGCAGGATTTACCCAAATGATGATCGCCTTAGATTTCGTGCTTGGCCCAAGCCGAGAAATTGTGATTGCGGCAGATTCTAGGGATTCAAAGGCAATCGAGTTCGCTCAGTTAATTTATTCAAAGTTCTTACCCAACAAAGTGATTCTATTTCATCCTTCTCCGGGCGAGGAAGCGAAAAGGATCGAGGCCTTCGCTCCGTTTCTTAAGGTTCAAACGCCGCTCGGGGGGAAGGCAACTGTCTATGTCTGCAAAAACTATGTTTGTGATTTGCCCGTGACGGAAACCGATCAATTGAATACAATATTAAAGTAATGGCTGGACTGACCAAGTCATTTAAAGATAAACTGGCGTGGCTTCTCCGAGAGGAAGAAGTCGATCTTTATGTGCTCACGATGCATTATTTAAATGACGGGGAGCTTGCTTTTTTCGAAGGAACCGATCGGTCGAGAGTAAAGCACATTTTTGATATTCTGATTCAAGACACCAAAGAACATGCCCGGATTTTGAAGTCTCTTTTAGGATCAGGAGGAAAGTAAAACGTGCAGCGCGCACTTTATCAGGAACTTTGGGCACTTCGTTTTGGTAAAATGTTGGCTTTAGAGGAAACCTGTGTTCGAGAGTACGGAGCATTACTAAGAGAATGTAAGCAAAAGTATAAAACAGATCGGGAACTTCAAAACCAATTTCAGAAGTTGATTGCAGATGAGAAAAAGCATGCTAAATTGGTGCGAGAGCTTTTAACCATCGTCCAACGGCAGCCAGCTTAGGAGGCTAAAAAAACACCATGATGATTACGATCGACCGTTTTTCTAGCCTGATCATTGTGGATGCGCAAAACGACTTTTGTCCGGGGGGCGCGCTTGCGGTTAAGAATGGTGATAAGGTTGTTTCAGTTTTGAATCGCTACATCGCATATTTCCAAGCGGTGCGTGCGCCGATTTTTGCCACACGAGATTGGCATCCTAAGAATCACGTCTCATTTAAAGAGCGAGGAGGTCCTTGGCCGCCTCATTGTGTGCAAGGAAGTAAGGGAGCAAATTTACATCCCGAACTGAAATTGCCCTACGCGAGCACTGTGATTTCCAAAGGGTTTCTTCCTGATCAGGACGCATACTCCGGATTTCAGGGGACGGATCTTGAGGTGCGGCTCAAAGAGAAAGGGGTGAAACGGGTTTTTATCGGCGGCCTTGCCACCGATTACTGTGTTAAGAACACGGTTTTGGATGCACTCAAATGCGGATTTGAGATTTTTCTTTTAACCGATGCCATTCATGGAGTTGAGGTGAAGAAAGGCGATTCCAAAAAAGCAATCGATGACATGGTAGGAGCGGGCGCAAAGGAAATCACGATTAAGAATCTGAAGTTCGTGAAATTAGCAAGGACTTAAGGGGCTGCGATGACGAAACGGTTCGTTCTTCTTCTCATTTTGGTTTTTGTTTGTTCCAGCACTCTTTGGGCCAGGGGATTTCTCGACAAAAAAGTGGTGAAATTGGGCGAAGTTATTCCCGATTTTAAATTGACCGATCTTCAAGGAAAAGAACACCAACTTTCTCAGTATCAAGGCAAAGTGGTCATGATCCATTTTTGGTCGGCTACTTGTCCTTTTGTCATTCGTTACGATGACGAACTCAAGCGAATCACAAGCGACTATACGGCTCAGGGCGTTGTCGTGTTAGGGGTTGATTCCAATGTCAACGAAACGCCCGGTCAAATTAAATCGGTCGCGGAAAAAAGAAACGTGAACTATCCTATTCTTCTTGATCCAGGCAACCAAATCGCAGATCGATTTGGCGCGATTACAACTCCTCATGTATTTATTGTAGATCCAGAAGGAAAATTGGCTTACGAGGGGGCGGTAGACGATCAAGGTTGGAGTGACGACAATCCGGTAAGCAAACATTATGTTCGAGAAGCATTAGATGCTGTGTTAGAGGGAGCTCCAGTTTCAGTCCCGCAAAGTAAAAGCGTTGGCTGTACCATTAAGCGTGCGTCTTAAAGGAGATATTCTGTGGAAAGTTCTGTCGTTCTGAAGAATGTGATTCAGGAAGGTGATCCCGTCCTCATTTGGTTTGGGGATGAAGTCACTTATTTGGTGGAAGCGAACCCTGCCCAAAAACTTGGAATTCACCGAGGCCGCCCCATTGAACTCAAGCATTTAATCGGCAAATCTTACGGTGAGTGGATTGAAGTAGCCAATGGAAAAGCGCTTCTTTTAGAACCTACCGTGGAAGATTTCGTAATGAAAGCGCGTCGGGAAAGCGGGATCATTTATCCCAAAGATGCCGCCATGATTTTGATGAAACTTGGGATTCGATCGGGAAGCCGCGTGATTGAAATTGGAACGGGTTCTGGAGCGCTCACGCTTGCGCTCACCTCGCAAGTTGCTCCTAGCGGCAAGGTGTATACGTATGACCGGCGCGAAGACTTTCAGAAAATTGCCGAGTCAAATTTAAAAAGAGCGAAGCTTCTTCCTTATGTGGAATTTCACTTACGCCAAGAGCACGAGCCTTTTTTAGAGCAAGAAGTCGATGCGGTGGTTTCCGATGTGCCCGAGCCTTGGCACGAAGCAGAGACGATCAGAACCAGCTTGAAAACTGGAGGTCGAGTGGCCAGTCTTAATCCTACCTACAATCAAATCGAGAAAGCAGCGGAAGCGTTTGAACGTGCAGGCTTTGTCCAAATTGAAGCCATGGAGATTTTCGTTCGTGGCATTTTAGCCCGTTCGGGCAAGACGCGCCCTGAACAACGAATGGTTGGCCATACTGAATTTTTATTGTTCGCTTTGAAACCTGCATCTCAAGTGGTTTGAAAAATGAGCATCAAAAAGTCCAGCCAAATTCTTTACCTCGCTCTCGCGATCGGGATGTTTCTATTTGTAACGATTTCCAACCGGTCATGGCCTGGAACGTTTGTTCAATATCAAGAACCAGATTTTCTTACCTTCTCAGAACTTAAAGCACTTTCGAAGAAGTCACATCCTGGCGTTCTGCTCGCTCGGAAGTTAAACCGCTTTTGGAAAACGCCTATCATTAACAATGAAGCCTATTACGCTGGCGCAAGGCCTCACTATTTGCGCGATGAAAAGCTTGCACATTTCCTTCGTCTGGCAAGTTGGAATATCGAGAAGTCCTATGAGATGGAGAACGTCATTAAAGTTTTTTCTTCAGCGGATGAGTTTCGCACTCTGATTGACCCATCGAAAGCACCAGAGGGATCGGCTCAATATCAAGACATTATGAGACAAAGAGAAAGGTTGGCAACTGCTGACGTGATTTTGCTTCAAGAAATGGATATTGGCCATAAGCGTTCGGGCTATATCAATGCTGCCGCTGAATTGGCCAAAAAACTGAATATGAACTACGCCTATGGCGCAGAGCAGCTTGAGGTAGATCCGGTTTATTTAGGTCTTGAAAAGATCAATTATGAAGGGGGAGAGGTGGACCAAGAAGCGACTGATTATTACAAGGTTGATCCTGCTCGATATAAAGGCATCTTTGGTTGTGCGGTCCTTTCGCGTTACCCCATCAAGCGTGCCGAAGTGTTTCAGCTCAAAAAGCAAGCTTACGATTGGCATGCTGGTGAGGTGGAAAAGATCGGTTTTCTTGAGCGATCGCGCCGCTTTGGCGCAAAAACGGTTTTCAGAAATGAAATTACCCGTGAGATTAAGGTAGGCGGCCGAATTTATTTTCGGGTCGATCTTGCAGTGCCTGAATTGCCGAATGGAACATTAACTATCATCAATGTTCATCTCGAGATTAAATGCGAACCCAAAGGGCGATTGGAACAAATGTCAGAGATTCTTCATTCCTATATCAGAGGGATTAAGAATCCTGTTATTTTGGCAGGCGATTTTAATTCAGCTCATCAGGATTTGAGCGCTACTTCGGTAAAGCGGGTTGCGGTGCGTGCGGCAAAAAATCCTGAAAATTGGCTTACGGTGGCGACGAGCGCTTTGCTTCCTCAGGCACTGATCATCAATGCAAGTCGTTTGACAACAAAGTTAACCAGAAATCTGCAGGATCCAACGGCAAAAGATATCCCCATCCTTCTGCCCAATCCCGTGAAACCTCTCTTTCAGATGATTGAAGACTTTCGTTTTCGTGATGGCAAAGCATTTGATTTTCGAGGAGATCAAAGTCGTTCGATTAATGGGAATGATGGAACGCTTGCAAATTCCAACCAACGTGATCTCAAAGGGTTTAAAACCACCTTCAGTACAAAACGAGCAATTGCTGAAGTGATTGGAAAATATCGATTAGATTGGATTTTTGTGAAATCATTTCTGAAACATCCGTGGGCGGTCAATGGGTCTTATCGATTTGCGCCGCATTTTGGAGAAACGCTGGAAGAAATGAATACGAGTCTTCAAACTCCAATTTCAGACCACCACCCCAATGTGGTGGACCTACCTTTCGGAGAGCCCAAACTTTAGGCAGCAAATTCGAGCCTGAGGGTGTCGTGAATTTTCTTGGCGTAGTCGGTGAGCGTTTTAACGGAGGTACTCCGGTCGAGAGGAAATAATTTTCTTTTCTTTGTTACCAGCCCAAGGGTGACAACGTTCTTAGCCCCGCTTTCTCGTTTGATCGTGACCGCTTTGAGGTGGCGGCTGGTCCATTTCTTTCCGAAGAGCGGTAGGAATAGCAGTCGGTTTTCCTTGCTGACCTCCTTGGTAACTCCATCCACCCTTAAGTTTTGATTGAGAACCAAAAGCGTAAAGTTGACGAGGAGAAGTGTAACGGGAATGAACACCCAAGGTTCGTTCAGGAGCAAATTGAGGTATTCTGGATTGTTTTGGAAGAGAAGTCTATCCGTCTTGAGTAAAAATAGGGCCGTGAACCAGAAGAGCGCAACGGCGCATTCGTAAAGTCTTTCGGTAAACGACTTAGTGAAAAATACGAAATTCGGTTCAGCCAGTTTTGCCGTGTATCGTTTGATATAGTGCAGAGGATAAAATTGAGTCCCTTCATTTTGGGACAAAAGTTTTTTCAGTATGAGTTCAACCTCATGCGCTGGAACGGCATAGGCGAGTTCCCCTCTTTTGGCGATCGAAATTGTTCCTTCCTCTTCTGAAACGACGAGACAAACCGCATCCGTTTTTTCGGTAAGACCGAGCGCAGCTCGGTGGCGTGTGCCGAGGCCGTTTTCAATTTGCTTCCGCTCGCTCAAAGGAAATACCGCACCGCAATGAGTTGCGCGGCCTTTTCGAATCAAGACGCCGCCGTCATGGGTGGGTGTATCTTTGGTGAAAAGGGTGGTCAAGAGTTCCTTTTTGATGTCTGCATTGATTTCGATTCCCGTGTCGCCAAATCGAAGCAAGCTGTCACGGCGCTCAAATGCGATGAGTGCTCCCGTTTTGGTGGTAGCGAGTGCGCTTGCAGCGCGCGCAATTTCACCCAGTACGCTATCTTTCTGGGCGATCGAATTAGGATTCAAGCGTTCTAAGATTTTGTTGGCAAATTGGGCTAATTCTGGTTCAAAAGCCATCAAAAACATGAACGTGACAACGACAGTCGGAAGCCAAGCGTAGGTTTGAACTTCCGCCGGGTTGCCAAACGTCATCGCGATCAGGAGAGTTCCGAAAAGAAAAAGAAAACAGATTTCCCAAGTTCGATGAATTCTCGTGAATCGCTGGATTCGGTAAATAAGAAAACCGGTCAGAACTATTTTCAGGGAAATCATCGCGTTCATTAAAGGCATCATGCACCTCAGAGATATTTAATAGTATCGGCATGAAGTGCTTTCTCATTGACTTTTTGCTCGTGTAGGTATTAGGATATCAAATTCGCACAGCAACTTATAGTCACTACGTGCCATAAGTTGCGTGCTCATTGAAGGAGAGAGCATATGAGGAGCGTTACATTTTTAATACTTCTAAGTGGTTTGTTGGTAGCAGCAACGGGTTGTGTTTCGAAGAGCCAGTATCAAACTGAAGTCAGCAGTCTTCAAGGACAAGTATCGCAATTAGATGCAGCCTTGCGAGCTGAGCAAGAAAAAAACCAAGCTTTGCAAGCTCAACTTGGAGCCCGCCTAGAGAGCGCTATTCCGAAAATTCCTTTCACGGGGGCGACTTATCGTACTCCCTCTGGATTTGAGCTTCCAGCCGTTGATATTCAAAAGGCCCTCAAAGCGGCCGGTTATTATGCTGGAACAGCGGACGGAAAAATTGGGCCGTCCTCACGGGAGGCCATTCGTAATTTCCAACGCGATCACGGTCTTACCGCAGATGGTGTTTGCGGTCAACAAACCTGGTCGAAGCTGAAAACTTACCTCTAAATCTTGAAGAGGGGCGAGATCCCTTTTGTGAGATGGTATTTAAAAATGCACCGATCTGGATTCATTGCCTTCCTCTTAATGGTGGCGGTGGCGATTCCGAGCTCTGCCGAAGAAAAACGAATTTTGCCTACCTCACTTCCAATTCCAAGCACTTCCCAGATTCCACGGACAGTTGGCGTTGCGTTGTCGGTCGAAACCTCCCCGGTTTTTGTTGCCACGGAAGGTTCTTATGAACTTCGGCAGGGAGTGACTCATGTTTTATTGAAAGGGAATGAACCGCTCGAGGCTACCATCCGGGCTACTCAACAAGGAATTGAGATTGGCCAGCGCGTTTACCCCGTCGATCAACTGATCCTAAAGGTACCGAGCGGATGGGTTCGAGTGAATAAGCGCAAGTACCTGGATCAAATTCGTATTGTAAAGGATTCTGAAAAGTCGCTTACCATTATTAATGATGTCGATTTGGAGGAATATCTCAAAGGCGTTCTTCCGCTTGAGGTGCATTACGATTGGCCGCTTGAGGCGCTTAAAGCACAGGCTGTGATTTCAAGGACATTCGCTCTCTTTAAGGCGATTGAAAAAGAGAAGCATCACTTCTCAGTTCGGGATACAGTAGAAAGCCAGGTCTATGGAGGAGCTTTGTTTCATAAACCCAACACTGACGCCGCTGTGGATGCAACGCGAGGTGAAATTTTGACCTTCCAGGGCCAAATTTTTCCAAGTTATTTTCACGCGAGTTGTGGCGGCGAGACTGCCAAGGCCGATTTGGTTTGGCCTGTTCAGCCGAATCCTGTTCTCTATGGCGTAAAGTGCTTGTTTTGCAAGGAAACAAAATATTGGAAGTGGGCCTTTAATATCTCACTTAAAGAAATTGAGCACCTGATGCAGAAGAAAGGATATCCTGCAAAAAACCTAAGGCGCATTGCGTTTCTTAAGCAAGATCCATCTGGGCGCGCTATAAAAGTTAAATTTTTTTATGAGCGCTCTCAACTTACACTTCCCGCAAGCGATCTTCGCACTTTACTCGGATATGATCGTTTGAAGAGCTTGAAAGTGGAAGTCGAAGTGAGGAAGGGACGCGCCTATTTTCGCGGCTTTGGTTGGGGGCACGGAATCGGGTTTTGTCAGTGGGGATCCAGGCGCCAAGCAGAATTAGGCAAGACTTATAAACAGATTCTCGAGTATTATTTCCCAGGAAGTGAAATTAAGAAAGTGTGATTCGTGCGCCTGTCCCGCACATAATCGTAGGCAACGTCAAAGTTGCCACGATTAGTGCTGGCGCATTGGCGCCTGCAAAAGGCGTGCGGGATTGCTGGGTGAAAGGGGAGTGAGCAGTAGAATTCCTCTCACGAAATTTGAGAGGCAGTGTCATATTACGAGACGTGCGCCTATAGCTCAACTGGACAGAGCGTCAGCCTCCGGAGCTGAAGGTTTCGAGTTCAAATCTCGATAGGCGCGATTAAATTATTTGTTGCTCAATTTCCGCCAAAAAGCACGGCGGACTCGTCCGCAAAGCGAATGACAAAGTGCTTTTTCGGACGGACTCGCCGCGCTTTGTGGCGAGGGATAGAGCGTTGGCCTCCTCCGCCTGAGGCGGATTCGTCCGAAAGGCGAATCAGCCTCTGGACGGATTCGCCTTTTGCGCCGGAGGACGCATCCGTCCTTCGGCGGAGGCGAAGGAGCTGAAGGTTGGGAGTTCAATTCTCCCCGGGCGCACTTGTTTCTGGTTGAAACAAGTACTGCGCAGGGGCGACTTTGGAGCGTCGCCTCCAGCGCTGCACTTTTTTCAGTTGAAAAAGTACTGCGTCGGTCGGCGCGGCTACACTTGAAACCAATGTTTCAAGTGCCGTACGGCGAGAATATGGAGATTCTCGTCCTTCGGAGGAAGCCGCTGTCCGATAACCGCACTTTTGGATGGAGTTGAATGAAGAGTAAAATAATCGTAGTGTTTGGCAGCGGGACGGCGAAAGAAAATTCGCCCGTGTGGAAAGAGGCTTATCAAACAGGTTTTCTTCTGGCACAAGCAGGTTTTACCATTGTAAACGGTGGTTACGACGGTACGATGTTAGCCAGTGCGAAAGGGGCAAAGGAAGCCCACGGTAAAACGATTGGAGTGACTACGGATGAATATGCTGATCAAGGAGCTCAGAAAAATCAATTTATCGATGAAGAGATTCGAATGCCCACTTGGCGCGAGCGCCTCTTCAAATTAATGGATCTTGGAGATGGTTTTATGGTGCTTGATGGAGGAACAGGTACACTTGTGGAGCTTGCAACAGTTTGGGAAATGGCCGCAAAAGGTTTTCATCATAAGCCGATCGCTATCTTAGGCCGCCACATGAAGTCAGTCGTTTGCGCTCTCAAAAGTAATTCAGAGGTGATTGTGCCACAAAAACTTAAATTAGTATCGACGCCGAAAGCTGCTATCCGATATTTATCGAGGCATTTGGATCATGGCTGACAAAGTTTTATCGCTCAGTCTTTCTGATTTTGATTACGCACTTCCCAAGGAGCTCATTGCTCAAAAAGCGCTTCCGAAACGAGCTCGAGCTCGACTCTTGGTTTTAGATCGTAAAACAAATTCGTTTGAACATAAAATTTTTCGTGACGTTCTCGAATACTTTGAACCAGGGGATGTTTTGGTTTTAAACGATACCAAAGTCATTCCTGCTCGACTCTTCGGTAAACGGAAAACAGGAGGCCGGGTTGAAATTCTGCTTTTGAAACAGTTAGATTCTATTTGGGAAGCGCTGGTGAAACCTTCTGGGAGAATCCGCGAAGGAGAAGAATTGATCTTAAGCGTAGGGGCGGCTCGTCGAGTCGCCCCTGCCATTGTGGTTTTAGATGATCCACAGCAAGACACAGGTATTCGCCACGTTCAATTTAAAAGTGATATGGAAACAACTGAAATTTTAGAGCGCTTCGGCCACATTCCGCTTCCGCCTTATATTGATCGAGAGGATCTACCTGTGGACCGTGAACTTTATCAAACGGTTTTTGCAAGACGTCCTGGCGCAGTTGCGTCGCCCACAGCGGGGCTTCATTTTGATCAGGAGCTTCTTCAGCAAATTGAAATGAAAGGGGTTGAGGTTCTTTTTGTAACGCTTCACGTGAGTTACGGCACGTTTCAGCCTGTCGCCACGGAAGATCTAACACAACACAAAATGTATGAGGAATATTTTGAAGTACCCGACGAAACCGCTCGGCGAATTAATTTTGCCAAAACGGACGGCAGAAGAATTATTGCTTGCGGAACAACGGTAGTTCGCGCGCTTGAATCAGCCGTGCAAGCAGTACCAGGTACGGCCGTGCCAGGTTCTGTGAACCCGGCACGTAACGTACCTGGTACTGTACTGAATATTCAGCAAAAAATGGGGACAGACTATAGTCTGTCCCC
>JACOVU010000034.1 GCA_016177155.1 Candidatus Omnitrophota bacterium
CTCAACTGTCAAATCTCGCCTCGGATCAAATTCGATCGGAAGAATTATTTCTATCCTGATCTCCCGAAAGCCTATCAGATTTCTCAGTATGACATGCCCGTGTCATCGAAAGGACATCTTACCGTCAAATTAAAAGAAGATGGAGGAAGGATGGTCGAAAAGACCATTGGAATTACGCGTGCTCATTTGGAGGAGGATGCGGGAAAATTGCTTCATGAAGGAGTCCGCGACGGGAGCTGGGTGGATTACAATCGCGCGGGCGTACCACTGCTTGAAATTGTGTCTGAACCTGACCTCAGATCACCTGACGAAGCTTATCAATATCTCGTGAGTTTGAAAGCGATTCTTCAATACTTAGGTGTAAGCGATTGCGATATGGAAAAGGGAAGCCTGAGATGCGATGCCAATGTTTCAGTTCGGAAAAGGGGAGAGGCCAAGTTTGGAATAAAGGTAGAAATTAAGAATATGAATTCCTTCCGTGCGGTTCAGAAAGCACTCGCTTATGAAATCGAACGCCAGTCGGAAGCAGTTGAAAGTAGCGAGAAAATTGTTCAGGAAACGCGGCTCTGGAATGAATCCAAAGGAGAAACGCTCAGCATGAGATCCAAGGAATATGCCCACGATTATCGCTATTTCCCCGAACCCGACCTTGTTCCGTTTTCAGTACCTGCGTCACACATTGAAGATGTGCGCAAACATCTTCCCGAGCTTCCGCAAGCGCGCCTCAATCGTTTCGAAAAAACGTACGGGCTTTCGGTTTACGATTCTTATGTGTTAGTGTCTGAGAAATCACTTGCCGATTATTTTGAACGTTGCGCAAGTGAACAGGTGAGCACGAAGCTGATCAGTAATTGGATTCAATCCGAGCTGCTTGCGCTTCTCAATGCGAAGAAGATTTCGATCGAAGAGTCGCCTGTTACGCCAAAAAATCTAGCAGGACTCATTCGTTTGATCGAACAAAATACGATTAGTGGAAAGATTGCCAAAGACGTTCTTCCCGAAATGTTTGAGAGCGGAAAATCTGCCGAAGCGATCGTGAAGGAAAAAGGTCTTGTTCAAGTGACCGATACGAAACTTCTCGAAGAAATTGCTGATCGCGTGATTCAGGCAAATCCCAAAGTAGTAAACGAAGTGAAATCGGGCAAACCGCAGGCGATTGGATTTTTGGTCGGGCAGGTCATGAAGGAAACGCAAGGGAAAGCAAATCCTAAGCTCATTAACGAAATTTTACTGAAAAAATTAGCATGAAGAAATTTTTACGAGATTATCCCGTTGTTCTTTTGGTAACCGTTATATTCGCACTCGGAATCGGAACGGGTTATTTTTTAGGGGCACACAAGGGTGCTCGAGTGCGCGAAGTCAGGCGCGAGGTTGTGAAGCCTGAGGAGGTCAAACAAGTTGCAATCGCTTCACCAGCGCCGGCGGCCGGTCTTCCGGAAATACTTCCAAAACCATTTCTTCCAAGCACTGTGATTCAAGAAGGGGCTGCGATTACCGAGAAATTGGTCCAACCGCAGATGATGGGGAAACGCCCTTGGAAGCCTAAAATTGTGTTTGTGATTGATGATGCGGGGTATAACAAAAAGCATAACGATCTTTTGTTCTCAATCGATCGACCAATGACACTTGCTATTCTTCCCCTGCTGCCTTACTCCACTTATTTTGCTGAGGAAGGAAAAAAGCACGGTCTTGAAACCGTTCTCCATCTTCCACTCGAGCCTGAGAACGGAGAAGATCCTGGACCTGGCGCGATTCAAGTGAATATGAGTTCAAGCCGGATTCGGTCTATTCTCAATCAAGATCTAGCCAGCGTGCCCGGAGTGATCGGTGTGAATAATCACATGGGTTCGCGCGCGACCAGAGACCGAACCCTGATGTATTTAATTTTGAGGGAATTGAAAAAACGAAAGCTGCTTTTTTTAGACAGCATGACGCACCCAGACTCGGTGGCGCATAATGTGGCGTTTGCGGTCGATATTCCGTCGTTTGAACGAGACGTTTTTTTGGACAATGAGGATGATTTTAATCACATTGTAGAACAAATTGAGCAAGCGGCTCAGGTGGCCAAGCAAGTTGGAAAAGCAATTGCGATTGGACATTTTCGGGAAAACACACTTCGTGCGATCAAGGCCATGATTCCAGAACTAGAAGCCCGGGGCTATGAGATTGCCAATCTTCAGGGACTCATCTAACTATGTATACCCTCGGAATCGAAACCTCCTGCGATGAAACTGCCTGCGCCGTATTAAAAAATGGCGATGATATTCTGGCTAACGTCATTTCTTCAAGTTTGGCCAAACACAAGCCTTTTGGAGGAGTTGTCCCCGAAATTGCCTCGAGACATTGTCTTGAAGCAATCGATTTGGTTTATGAAGAAGCGCTCAAACGGTCGAAAGTGAAACCCAACCAAATTGATTTAATTGCAGTGACGCGCGGCCCAGGATTGATCGGTTCTATTTTTGTCGGAGTCTCATTCGCTAAAGCGCTCAGTTTTTCTCTTGATGTTCCACTCGTCGGCGTGAATCATATTGAAGCTCACTTGGAAGCGAATTTTATCGGAAGGAAGAAACCATCCAAGTTCATCGGTTTGATCGTTTCCGGAGGCCATACCAGTTTGGTCAAATGGCGGAATGGTCGTTATCAACTTTTAGGTGAGACGGTAGACGATGCGATCGGTGAAGCCTATGACAAAGTCGCAAAAATTTTGAGTTTGGGTTATCCAGGCGGTCCGGTGATTGATCAGTTGGCGCGCCAGGGAAATCCGAAAGTTTTTTCTTTTACGAAGCCAAAACAGGAAGGAAAATTTGATTTCAGCTTCAGTGGAATTAAAACCGCCGTTTTGAATTTGGTTGAACGTGAGAAACCGTCATTGCGAGGAGTCCCGAAGGGACGACGAAGCAATCTCGGACTTGGGATTGCTTCGGCATCGCTTGAATCGTCGCCTCGCAATGACCGTTCATTTGTTCATAATCTCTGCGCTTCTTTTCAAGAGGCAGTCATGGGCTGGGTGGTCCAAAAAACAATCCTTGCCTGCGAACAAGAGAAGATTAAAAGTATTGTGGTGGGAGGCGGTGTCAGTGCCAATTCAAGATTAAGGGAATTGTTGCAAGAGCAATCACACATCCGTGGATTTCAACTTTTTCTTCCATCCTTTGAGCTAACAACGGATAATGCTGTTATGACTGCACGTTTAGGTTATGTGCTTTACCGCAAGGGAGAGCGTTCTGATTTGCAAATGGCGGCCGATCCATCCTTAACGATAGCCTCCGGCCCTATGGGTCGTAGGCCCAGAGGGGAGGGTTCTCATGGAACTTTCAAGCAGTGATCTTGAAATTCTCATTCGATTAGGCACAGCTGCAGTTTTTGGAGGATTGATTGGTTTTGAACGGGAACTGCATGGAAAGGTGGCGGGTTTTCGCACTCATTCGCTCGTCTCGCTAGGCTCGGCCTTAATTATGTTGGTTTCGATTCATGTGTTTACGTTGTATCACAGTTCAGTGCCGGTAGATCCTGGACGAATTGCAGCGCAGGTCGTGACAGGAATTGGATTTATTGGAGCAGGAACGATTATTCGTTCAGGCACTGGAATTAAAGGATTGACCACTGCGGCGGGGCTTTGGACTGCTTCTGGAATTGGACTGGCCTGCGGGATTGGATATTTTCGAGCCGCCATGATTGCCACGTTCGTTACTTTATTTGTTTTGGTCGTTTTTTCTTGGGTCGGCCGCGTCCTCCGAGCACGCGATGTCTGATGATGTACACACAAAAAGCCATCGAGGAGATTCTCAAAAAAGTATCTAAACGAAAAATTTCCACACAAGTAGCCTTTCACAAACTTCGCAATCTTTCCTACGAATCGCTCGGTTTCGCCCGTCTGGATCATCATCGCGTCCTCCGCAAAAGTTTGCCGGAGGTGATTTATGCGCCGGGTAAGACTTTGGAACAGATTGAAAAGATTGCAAAAGCGCTTCGGCGGAATGAAAACATTCTTTTAATTACACGGTTGGAGGAAAAGCGCTTCCGAAAGTTGAAACGGAAAGTTCAAAAACTTTGTTACTCGAAAGAAGGAAAGATTGCTTATATAACCCCCCACCTCTGTCCTCCCCCACAAGGGGGGAGGAAGACAGAACGGAAACATTTCCTTCCCCCAGTATGGGGGAAGGTTAGGATGGGGGTAGAAGCAAAGGTTGCAATTGTCACCGCAGGAACGAGCGATATTCCTGTGGCTGAAGAAGCGCGGATCACGCTTGAATCATTGGGAAGAAAAGTCCAAGCCTTTTACGATTTAGGGGTAGCAGGTCTTCACAGACTTCTCGATCATATTTCTGAAATTGAGAAAGCGCATGTCATCATTTGTGTTGCTGGAATGGAAGGGGCGCTCCCAAGCGTTTTGGCTGGGCTTGTTTCAAAACCTGTGATCGCTGTTCCCACAAGCGTTGGCTACGGCTCAAGTTTTAAGGGGGTAACACCGCTCCTGACGATGCTTAATTCCTGTGCTCAGGGTGTCGCGGTTGTCAACATCGACTCAGGTTTTAGTGCCGCCTGTTTCGCCCACCTGGTTCTCAATACACAACAGTAATAAAGATAATGACATATGAAAAAAAAGGCGATAAAATAGCGCCCACAAAAGGCAAAAGGGGACAGGTAAACTTACTTGAAACTTTTACCTGTCCCCTTTTAACGAGATGATGAAGCTTAAATTAGCTTTACCAAAGGGAAGTTTGGAAGAAGCCACGTACCAGCTATTCAGAAAAGCTGGTTTCAATATTGTGGTGGGTGCGCGTTCCTATTATCCCACGGTGGATGATCCAGAGCTTGAAATTGTGCTCTATCGGCCGCAGGAGATGCCGCGCTACGTGGAAGATGGCGTGGTGGATTGTGGTCTTACAGGTTACGACTGGGTGGTGGAAAATGGGGTTGATGTTGTGGAGATTGCCGAGCTTAAGTATTCGAAAGCGACTAGCCGTCCTGTGAGATGGGTACTTGCCGTGCACGAGGATTCAAAATTTAAATCCGTAAGAGATCTTGAAGGAAAAAAGATTGCCACAGAGCTTGTGGCTGTGACCAAGAAATATCTGGAACAGAAAAAAGTGAAAGCCGATGTTGAATTTTCTTGGGGTGCTACCGAAGTAAAACCTCCAAAGTTAGCTGATGCCATTGTTGAGGCAACTGAAACGGGTTCGAGTCTTTGTGCTAATAATCTTCGCATTATTGACACGGTTTTAACTTCAACGACCCGCCTGATTGCCAATAAGAAAAGCGTCAAAGATCTTAAGAAACGCGCGAAAATTGATCGGATCGTGCTTTTGCTTCAAGGCGCGATCGTTGCACAAGATAAAGTGGGTTTGAAGATGAACGTTTCAAAAGCGAATTTGAAGAAGGTTCTCGGCATTCTTCCGGCGCTCAAGAAACCCACGATTTCAAATCTTTCAAGCGATGGATGGTATGATGTCGATACGATTATTGATGAAGCTATTGTTCGGGAACTTATTCCTGATCTCAAAAAAGCGGGAGCGGAAGGGATTATCGAATATCCGCTCAACAAAGTGATTTATTAGGAGGCCCACATGCCTTGTGGTCGGAAGCGCAAAAAACGCAAGATGAACAAGCATAAGCGGAAAAAGAAGCTCCGCAAAAATCGCCACAAAAAGAAAGCTTGGTCGTAAAAGCAGTACTTCGTACAGCGTACTTCGTGATGCGAAAAAGAAAGTTTTGGCCGTGATTTCTAAGTAACACAATTATTGCTTTATCGTTTCACGAAGTACGAGGTACGATATACGATGTACGCTCCCTATGCAGTCTCTCACCATCCTCGCACCTGCAAAAGTTAATCTTATCCTCAAGGTCTTGGGGAAGCGCCGAGATGGTTATCATGAACTTCGCACTCTCTTTCACCGGATCTCTCTCTGTGACCGTTTGGTCCTAAAGAAACTAGACCGTTCAAAGTTTCACCTTACCGTTAAAGGTGCAAAATTAGGCCCAGTCCGTGAAAATCTAATTCATCGCGCTTTTAAGCTCCTTCGAAAAATAAAATCCTTCCAGGGTGGATTAGAAGTGACGCTCGAGAAGAGAATTCCTCACACGGCAGGGTTAGGAGGGGGATCAAGTGACGCCGCTCATTTTCTTCTTGGAGTGAACCGGCTTTTTAAGCTTAAATTGGGTCGGAAAAAATTGCTTCAATTAGGTACTCAATTGGGATCGGATGTACCCTTTTTTCTTTATGACGTGAACCAAGCGATCGGAAGGGGTCGGGGTGAGAAAATTAAGGTGTTTCTGTCGAAAAATAAGTTCTGGTTTACCCTGGTTGTTCCACCCTTTAAACTGTCCACAGCCAGCGTTTATCAAGCGTTTTCTCGCCGAGCGTTGACAAGAATAAGTCGTGATGCTACAATCACTTCCGCTTTTTCGGGGCGTCTCGACAACGATCTATTTCAAGTGAGTTGTGCGCTCCGTTCCGAATTAAAGCAGTTGGATTTGCTCTTTGACGAATTAGGAGTGAGCCGCCGGTTAATGTCCGGAAGCGGTCCCACGATGTTCAGCATTCATAAGTCGAAGCGCGAAGCCGAGCGCATTGCACGACAGCTCCGGCACCGAAAGCCGAAGGCAAGAGTGATCATCTGTCATACGGAGTAGCGAAGTTCTGCCATGAAGATCACGGAAGTTCGGATTTTTCA
>JACOVU010000032.1 GCA_016177155.1 Candidatus Omnitrophota bacterium
CTGTAGAACAGATTACCAAAGAAGTTAAAAATCTCTAAAAATTCCCCTTCTCGCATTCAGACGAAATCAGTCGTATAAACCCACAACCTATCTATGCGCTTACAGCGTATAGCCATTGCGGTCAAAAGAAAATGGGGACAGATTATAATCTGTCCCCATTTTCAAGATTGCTTCGCTGCGCTCGCAATGACGGCCGAGTGCTATAATACTTCTATGCAGGCTACGCTAGAGATTCCTCTTAAGAAAATTGATAACTTTAGGTGGGAAATCCCGAAAGATTTCCAGCCCGGAATGCGCGTGCCTGGACGGATTTTTTGCGATGAAAAGCTTCTTGAGACCGTAAGAAAAGATCAAGCCCTTCTTCAAGTGGCCAATGTTGCTCACTTGCCCGGAATTGTGAAATATTCTTTGGCGATGCCTGACATCCATTGGGGCTACGGTTTTCCCATTGGCGGTGTTGCTGCAACCGATCCAGAAAAAGACGGTGTCATTTCACCCGGCGGGATTGGCTTTGATATTAATTGCGGTGTAAGGCTTGTCCGTACGAATCTTACCGTCCAAGAAGTTCAACCCAAAATCAAGACTTTAGTTGCAACATTATTCAATGAAATTCCCTGCGGTGTTGGCCAATCGGGTGAAATCCGAATTTCGAATGCGGAACGCGCCAAGGTGGTGACGCAAGGTGCGAAGTTTGTCGTGAAAAAAGGTTACGGAGTTGAAGAGGACCTTCAATATACCGAGGCAAGCGGTTTGCTGGAAGGCGCGGATCCAGACGCGGTATCCGAGCGCGCTCATCAACGCGGCCGAGATCAATTGGGAACACTCGGAAGCGGGAATCATTTTCTTGAAGTTCAAGTCATCGATCAGATTTTTGATACTGAGGCAGCTGCACGTTTTGGACTTTCGGAAGGTCAAGTGACCGTCATGATTCATTCTGGATCGCGGGGATTCGGTTATCAAATCTGTGACGATTTCTTAGAAGAGATGCGGAGGAGTCTTACCAAATATCATATTCAAGTTCCTGACATTCAGCTTGCTTGTGCTCCCGTTCATTCACCGGAAGGAAAGCGCTATATCTCAGCCATGCGTGGCGCCGCCAACTATGCCTGGGCGAATCGTCAGTGTCTCATGCATTTGGCGAGATCGGTTTTTGAGAAGGTATTTCAGAAAAGTTGGAGCCAGATGGGGCTAAATCTTATCTATGATGTGGCGCATAACATTGCGAAATTCGAAAAGCATCAGGTAGATGGCAAGGAAAAGCTCCTTTGTATTCACAGAAAGGGAGCAACGCGCGCTTTTGGGCCAGGGCACCCCGAACTTCCAGAAGCTTATCGGGATTTGGGGCAGCCTGTTGTGATTCCTGGAGATATGGGACGAAATTCTTACCTCCTTTTAGGGACTTCACAAGCGCTTGACGAAACTTTTGGCACAACTTGTCACGGGGCAGGCCGTGTGATGAGCAGAGCGCAGGCAGTTCGTGAAGCGCGCGGCCGTTCGATTCAAGAAGAACTTGAAAAACAAGGCGTTGTGGTGATGGCACGAGGTTACAAGGGAATTGCGGAAGAGCAGCCTGCCGCTTATAAGAATGTGAACGACGTCGTTCGCGTGGTACATGAGGCTGGAATTGCAAAACGCGTTGTTCGCATGCGACCCTTAGGTGTTATTAAAGGTTAAAAGAAGTTAGAGCAAGCAACTTTTTTTAGCTGATCACGCCGGAAAATTTAGCGGTTTTTTGGAAACTTTGTGCGGCGCGTGTTATACTTCCACTGTCAAGATGTATTTTACACAAGGTCAGCACCGAACAAATGGAGCGGCCGTGGTAAGTCTCTCGAATTTCGATTCATTATACGATGTCTCTTCCGGAAAACATTTTTACCAATTTTATAAAAGCTCAGACGATTTTCTCCATGTGATGATCCCGTTTTTCCAGGCAGGCCTTGAGAAGAACGATGCCTGTCTTTGGTTGATCTCACAGGAGAACAGTCTTGATTTCTGCCGTAGCACGGCAGAAGCCATGATTCCTCAGCATGTCACCGCAATTTTGTCAGGACAATTTCAAATCCTATCAGCAGAGGAATGGTATCTGACGGAGGGTACGTTTGATGAATCGAAAGCCATTGCCAACGCTCTTCAACATCTGGAAAAAATCAAAGCCTTGGGGTTTCGAAGATTTCGAATTGCAGGAGACGAAGCTTGCGTTCCCCGGAAAGATTGGTCTTTGGTAGAAGCTTATGAGAGGAAAGTAGCGCCTTGGATCAAATCCCAGCCCATCGTTGCTCTTTGTGCCTATCCAATTTTGAGTTGTACCCCCCCAGCCAAACCAAAGCGATTCTCGAGTGTCATGACGACGTTTTAGTCGGCCGATTGTAACCCTTCAAAACTTTACACACATTTTACATTCTTCAACCTCCATTTTTTGTACAATAGCCTCCAAACTGGGAACAGGTCTTTAGACCTGTCCCCGTTGTTGGGTATTCATAAAGTTACAAAAGGGGAGGGTGTATGAATCGTTTTTTTCAAATGCTGGGTGTGTTTTTTCTGCTGGTTTGTCTCATTCCACTGCCGTTCGTTCACGCCGCGGATAGTCAATCCATTCAAATCAAAGGTTCAGACACAATGGTGAATCTCGGCCAGGCTTGGGCGGAAGCTTTTATGGAAGCAAATCCATCGGTGCTGATTGCGGTGACGGGTGGTGGGTCTGGAACGGGGATTGCAGCGCTACTCAACCGAACTTGTGATATTGCCCAGTCTTCCCGTGAAATGAGTGAAAAGGAATACGAACTCGCCGAATCCAAAGGACTTGAAGTCCAGCGAATGAGTGTTGGTATTGATTCGATTGTTTTTGTGGTTCATCCCGAAAATCCGGTGAGCCAACTGACGATCGATCAGCTCTCCGATATTTTTACGGCTAAGATTACGAATTGGAAGGAAGTGGGCGGGCCAGACGAGCCGATATTAGTTCTTTCGAGAGAACGGAATTCGGGGACTCATGTCTATGTGCTTGAGGAAATTGTGCGGAAAGGGAAAAAAGATGGCACTGAAGAATTTGCCCCTTCAGTTTTGATGATGCTTTCTTCACAGGCGATCGAACAAGAAGTGACAGATAATAAAACCGCTATTGGTTATTTTGGATTGGGCTATCTCAACGAGCAGGTGAAAGCCTTATCGATTTACAATCCTAAAACGAATACTTATGTAGCCCCAAATCTTGAAGACGCTCTGAATGGCACGTACCCGATTTCACGACCCCTTCTTTTTTATTTGCCGAACAAGCTAGAAGGAGCGGTGAAACAATTTGTGGATTTCGTTTTGAGCGAAAAAGGTCAGTCCATCGTTCTGGATATGAATTTTGTCCCACTTAAAAAGAGCGAAGCCTAACCCCGCGGGTTGCGATGCGGAAATATTACGAATTCGTTGTTGAAGGTCTTATTTTTATCAGTGGGATTGCGTCCATTATTTTTGTCCTCCTGATTTTTATCTTCCTTCTTAAAGAGGGACTCATGCTCTTCCGTCAGGTTGGGGTTTTTGAGTTTCTCTTTGGCGAGCATTGGTATCCTATTTCAGAGCCGCCCCGCTTAGGAATCCTTCCTTTAATCTTAGGCTCTCTTTGGGTGACGTTTGGCGCTACGGTGATTTCTGTGCCGATCGGAGTTGCTTGCGCGATTTATATTGGCGAGATTGCTCCAGGCTGGCTTCGTGAAATTTTGAAAGCAGGCGTCGAACTTCTCGCCGCAATTCCGAGTATTGTCCTTGGATTTATTGGTCTCGTCACTTTAGTCCCGCTCGTCAAAAAAATCTTTCATCTTCCAACAGGTCTTACCGCTCTTTCGGGTTCCATCATGCTCGCTTTTATGGCCATGCCAACGATTGTGAGCATTATGGAAGATGCTTTGAACGCTGTCCCTCGAGGTTACCGCGAAGGTTCGGTTGCGATGGGAGCGACCAAGTGGCAGACCATCAGGCGTATTGTTCTGCCAAGCGCGTCCTCTGGAATTATTGCCGCGGTGATGCTCGGAATTGGGCGCGTGATCGGAGAAACCATGGCGGTGATGATGATTACGGGAAATGCCGCCATGATTCCAAAGAGTTTCTTTCAACCGGTTCGGACCATGACCGCTACGATTGCTGCCGAAATGGGGGAAACCGTTCAAGGCAGTGATCATTACTTCGCACTGTTCGCCATTGGGATTGTTCTTTTCGCCATTACTTTCGTTGTTAATCTATTTGCTGATATGTCACTTCATCAAAAACAGGCGCGAGTATGAAACTTGGAAATGCGAAGCTTGAAGAAAAAGTGGTGTTTTTCTTTCTCTTTCTTTCTACCTTGATGATTGTAGTTCCCGTTGTTTTGGTGATTGCGGTCATTATTTCCCGCGGTTCAAGTGTGCTTAATTGGGAGTTTTTGACTGCGATGCCGCGCTCGGGAATGCGCGCGGGTGGAATCTTCCCGGCAATCGTCGGTACTTTTTATTTGGTGGCGGGAACGCTCATTTTTGCGCTGCCGATCGGTATTTTTTCAGCCATCTATCTTTCCGAATATTCAAAGCGCAATTTACTGACGAGAATTATTGAGCTTGCGATCGTCAACTTAGCGGGAGTTCCCTCGGTCGTTTACGGTCTTTTCGGCCTCGGACTTTTCGTGGTGTTTTTAAAATTTGGGGCGTCTATTCTTGCAGGATCGCTCACGCTTGCGGTGATGGTGCTTCCTGTGATCATTACCGCCTCAAGAGAAGCGCTTCAGTCTGTCCCAAAGACATTCCGCGAGGTCAGTTATTCCCTTGGCGCAACCAAATGGCAGACGATTCGGCACGCCGTGCTTCCTCACGCGCTCCCTGGGATTTTGACGGGAGCGATTTTGAGCTTAAGTCGTGCGGCGGGTGAAACCGCTCCGATTTTGTTTACCGTGGCCGCCTTTTATCTTCCGCGTCTTCCCAAATCAGTTTTCGATCAAGCAATGGCACTGCCTTACCACCTGTATGTTTTATCCACACAAGTGCCGAATGTGCGCCTCGAACTTCAATATGGAACAGCGCTTGTTTTGGTGGGTCTGATTGTGGGCGCAAACTTAATCGCCGTGGTCATCCGCAGTTATTTTAGGGCAAAAAAACAATGGTAAATACAGACCAAAAAATTCAAATTCAGAATCTGACCGTTACTTACGCAGGCGTTCCTGCGCTTAAGAATGCGAACTTCTTTGTTCAGGAAAATGAAATCTTGGGCATTATCGGTCCTGCCAACAGTGGAAAAACGACTTTCTTGAGGACGCTCAACCGCTTAAACGATCTCGATCCTCGATATCAATATAGCGGTGAGGTCCTGATTGACCAGAAAGATATTTATCGAAAATGGAACGTTTTTGAGCTTAGGAAGAAAGTGGGGATGGTGTTTGCGCTTCCTTCACCTCTCCCAATTTCGATTTTTGAGAATTTGGCATACGGACCTCGACGAGACGGTATCAGCAATCGGAAGCGACTTGAGGAAATTGTAGAACAGAGTCTTAAAGCCGCCTTTCTTTGGGATGAGGCAAAAGATCGGCTACAGGAATCTGCCATGAAACTTTCAGGTGGACAACAGCAGCGTCTTTGTATTGCGAGAACACTTGCGCTTGAACCCGAAGTGATTCTTTTTGACGAACCTTGTTCAGGACTCGACCCCATTTCCACAGCTAAAATTGAAGATGCGATGCGCGAACTGAAGAAAAAGTATACTTTGATTTTAGTCACCAATAATACCAAGCAGGCAGCGCGCGTGAGTGACCGGGTCGCTTTTTTTCTCATGGGTGAATTGGTTGAGATCGATCAAGCTCAGAAAATATTCACCATTCCGAAGGACAAACGTACTGAAGGGTACATTTCAGGCCGCTATGGTTGATCAAAAAATTCAAATCAAGCACTTAGATTTTTATTACGGAAAGTTTCAGGCGCTCAAGGAAGTGAACTTAAGCATTCCAGAGCGTGAAATCACCGCCATTATCGGGCCGTCTGGTTGCGGCAAGTCCACACTTCTGCGCTGCTTGAACCGTATGAACGATTTGGTGAGTGGAGCCAAAGTGGAAGGGGAAGTGCTGATTGATGGAGAAGATATTTATCAGCCTTCGACGGATTTGGTTCGTCTTCGTAAAAAGGTAGGCATGGTATTTCAAAGGCCCAACCCCTTTCCGATTTCTATTTTTGACAACATTGCTTATGGGCCGTCCATCCACCGGTTTGCCGCTAAAAAGGAACTTCCAGGCATTGTCGAAAAAAGTCTTGAGGCGGTTGGACTTTGGGATGCTTTAAAAGGCCGCCTCTCAGAGCATGCGCTTGCGCTTTCAGGGGAACAACAGCAGAGACTTTGTATTGCGAGGCTTCTTGCGGTTGAGGCAGATATCCTTTTGATGGATGAGCCGTGTTCTGCGCTTGACCCGATTGCAACAGAACGTATCGAAGAATTGATGCGCAAGTTACAGAAAAATTACACGATCGTGATTGTGACTCATAACATGCAGCAAGCAGCCCGCGTGAGCAGCCGCGTCGCTTATTTTTATCTGGGAGAACTAATTGAATTTGGGTCGACACAGCGCATTTTTACGACGCCGCTCAGGCAAGAAACAGAAGATTACATTACGGGCAGATTCGGTTAGAATAAGACATAGGAAAACGGAGGAGACATTCCATGCACCGTCATTTTGATGAGGAATTAGGTCAACTGAAAGACAAATTGTTTAAAATGGGCCTTTTGGTGGAAGAGGCGATTCGAAATGCTGTTGATTCGCTGGTCAAACGTGATACGAAACTTGCCAAAACAATAATGGAAGGAGATCAAAAAATCAACATCCTGGAAATTGAGATCGACGAGTTCGGTCATGAGTTGATTGCTTTGAGGCAGCCTACCGCAATCGATCTACGATTTATCACGATGGTGTTAAAAATTAATAGTGATCTTGAACGGGGAGGCGATCAGGCAGTGAATATTGCCGAGAAGGCAATGTCACTCAATAAAGAAGCGCCGCTCAAGTCCTTTTTGGACATCCCAAAAATGGCCGAACTTGCGATCACCATGATTAAAGAATCTCTCGATGCTTTCGTGGAAAAAGATGCGGCAGGCGCAAAAGCGATTTGTGAACGGGATGACGAGCTGGATGAGATGAACGACCGCATTTATAACGAACTCCAAGAAGCGATGAAGTCTCGTTCGATTGAAATACCACAGGCGGTCAATTTAATTATGGTGTCTCACAATCTGGAACGCATTGGAGACCTCGCCACCAATATCGCAGAAGACGTTATTTATCTCGCCAAAGGAATTGACATTCGACATCACATTACCGAACGCCGGGAAGATTGATTGTTTCAAGGGTTGTTAAAAAATGGGAAAAATGGGGACAGACTATAGTCTGTCCCC
>JACOVU010000026.1 GCA_016177155.1 Candidatus Omnitrophota bacterium
CTTCAGACACACGGTTTAGAGTCTACGCGTTTGGTCGCAATTAACCCAGGGGCAAATTGGCCGCCCAAGCGCTGGCCTGCTGAATATTTCTGTGAACTTGCTGAGCGCCTCATTGAGAGGTATGGGATCCAAGTCGTCTTAACGGGTAGTCATGACGATGAGCCAGTAGCGCAACTCATTTTGGATTCGCACGCAAATTCCAATATCCTTTCTTTGTGTGGTCAAACCACGGTGCGCCAGTTGGGCGCGTTATTTTCCATGTGTCGACTTGTGATTTCGAATGATACAGGTCCGCTCCATATTGCAGCAGGAGTGGGAACAAATGTCATCGGACTTTTTGGTCCAACACAACCGCTTGAAACCGGTCCGCTTGGCCGTGGAAAAAACATTATGATTCAATACGCCCCTGAGGGTGTTGAACTTCCTTGGATTGGGAAACAGTTTGAGGAGTTTCCCTCTCCTTGGATGGAACTTATTTCGGTTGAGAAGGTGCTTGAAACTATAGAACGGGAAAAATTGCTGGAGCACTGTCTAGAAACCATGCAGAAAACAAACTTGAAATCACCAGTGGAAAAAGAAAAATCGTTTGGCGTTAATAATAGCAATGATTGATCGATCTAAAATTAGGAAGATTTTGGTTTTTACCTTAAGCAATATCGGCGATGTCATTTTGACGACCCCGGTTATTTCGCTTCTCCGTGAGCACTTTCCACGAGCTTATCTTTCCGTCCTCGTTGGGCCAAAAGGCGTACCATTTTTTGAGAACTGCAATACCGTTGACGATGTTCTCGTTTATGATAAGAGAGCTTCTTGGTTCGACCGCCTGAAGTTGGTTTTCAGACTCAGACAAGTACGCTACGATTGTGTGATTGATCTGAGGAATTCGCTCTTGGCATGGTTGATTGGCGCACGGTATCAAACGTCGATTTGGATGGACCGTTCTGATCGATCGATGCGAGCGCAGCATCTAAAGCGGTTAAGTTTTTTAATCGAACAGCCGAACGGAGAAAACAAATTCCATTTTTTTTCGGCTGCGGAACGATCAAGCGCACTTAGGAAATTCCAAGAACGCTCTTCATCGCCGGAGAATCGCCCTTTTATCGTTCTTGCTCCGGGAGCGGGCACCCACTTGAAACGTTGGACCATTTCCGGATTTGCTCAGCTTGCAGATCATCTTATCGCGGCGGGTAATTCAGTCGTTCTCGTAGGGGACAAAGGAGAACTCAATATAGGTAAAGATTTGGAACAAAAAATTTCGAGGCCGGTCTCCAATTTAATTGGCGTGCTTACGCTTCGCGAATTGGCGGGATTGACTAGTCAGGCTGCTCTCGTTGTTGCTAATGATAGTTCCGTTATGCACTTGGCACATGAGCTCAACCGACCTACCGTTTCTATTTTCGGCCCAACAGATGAGGAGAAAATTAATCTCTTGGGGTCAAAACGAAAAGGCGTTCGTTTGCATTTAGATTGTACTCCATGCGAAAAAGCCCAATGCCGTTTGGAACGGCGTGCTTGTTTGGATGATTTACCAGCGTCATTAGTCATTCAAGCCTGCGAAGAACTTTTAAATCATGCAGCCAATCCCTCTTTCAAGCATTAAAAAAATCTTGGTGAGCCGAGCAGACCGAATTGGTGATGTGGTTCTGTCGACTCCTGTTTTCCGAGCGATCAAAGAAAGATATCCCGAAAGTTATCTTGCCGTCCTCGTCCTTAAAGAAACAGAAGCTGTGGTTCGTGGTAATCCCTGGTTGGATGAGGTGATTGTCTATGACAAAAAAGGAAGCGAAAAAAGTTGGTGGCGGACAATCAAGTTTGGTTTGGCGCTTCGAAAAAAACAGTTTGACGTTGCCATTCACCTTCATTCAACTAATCGGGTACATTTGTTGACTTGGCTTGCACGAATTCCGATTCGGATTGGATATCAAAGAAAAAATCATTGTCTTTTGACACATGCCATTGAAGAAAGGAAGTGGCAAGGGCGAAAACACGAAGCAGAATATAATTTTGATTTGTTACATTTAATTCAAGTTCCACAACCTGATGAGTTGAAGCTTTATTTTCCCTTGCACCTATCGGATCGGGATGAGCTTACCAAACAGATGCCCAAAGATTTTGGTTGGTCTCATTATGTCGTGTTTCATCCCAGCGCAAGTTGCGTTTCAAAAAAATGGTTTCCCGATCGCCTCGCTCGGGTGGCAGATCAACTCGCACAAGATTATGGCGTTTCTCCCGTGATTGTGGGAGAGGGTGCTGGCGTAGGCGACGCTTCACAAATGCAGAAATTGATGCAATCAAAATCTCTTAATCTGTCAGGGAAACTGACGCTCGGAATGCTCGGTTGGCTTTTAAAAGGTGCACGACTTCTCATTTCAAATGATTCTGGACCTGTCCATATGGCTTGTGCGGTTGGAACTCCCGTGATTTCCATTTTTGGAAGAAACCAACCAGGTCTCAGCGCAATTCGCTGGCGACCTCTTTCTCCTAGAAGTTCCTTTCTCCAAAAAGATGTGGGTTGTGTGGAATGTTTGGCCCATCACTGTCAGATTGATTTTAAGTGTCTCAGAGAACTGCGTGCAGAAGAGGTGATCGAAGAGGCGAGGCGGTATGAAGCTTGTTTGGTTTAAGTCCAACGCTCTCGACATTCGGTCGTTAGAACGCGTTTTACTCATCAATCCGTTCGGCTTGGGAGACACTTTGTTCATCACGCCTGTGATACGGGCGCTCAAAGGAGAGGGGGTGAAGCAAATTGATCTTCTCTTGGGTAGCAGAACGCGGGAAGTTTTTGAACGTAATCCTCATATCACCCATATTTTTGAGTGGGATAAAAGCCGAACGTTTGGTTTCCAAGCTTGGTGGAAGAGGGTCAAAAGCACTGTGCAGCTTTTCAAGAAAATTTGGGAGAGCCATTACCAAGCGGTCATTGATTTTACACCGCGGGCAAATTATGCATTTATATCTTTATTTTTCTTTTGGATTCCCATTCGGATCGGGTTTTATTTCAAGAGACGCGGCCTTTTATTGTCGCATCGCCTGAGTTTGCCAAACGGTTATCAGGCGAAACACGTGGCCGAGTACTATTTTGATTTACTCAAGGCATTGAACGTTCCCATTTTGAATAAGCAAATGGAATTTTTCTTGAGTGAAGAAGATCAGAAGGATGCACAGACAATCTTGAATGAGCTGGGTTTGAGTCAGAATCAATCCTATTTGACCGTTGCAGTTGGAGGAGGGGAATCGTGGGGGAAGGATGCACGCCTGAAACGTTGGCCCGTTCGTTATTTTTCGCAGTTGGTTCAAAAGCTTAGGCATGAATACCCTTCTCTTTTTGATGCGGTTTTGATTTTGGGAGGAGCGGGGGAGCATGCTTTAGGGGAGGAACTTCGTTCTCAGCTTGGCGGTTTTCCTACGTACAACTTATGCAGCAAAACCTCGGTTCGAGTCGCAGGCACTTTGATTGAACGAGCCGCACTTCTCATCGGCAATGACGGTGGACTCATTCATCTAGCCCATGCTTTGAATGTACCTCTAGTTGCGATTTATGGACCTGTTGATTCATTGGTTTATGGTCCGTATCCCCCTACTCTGAAAGCGCTTGCTGTAAACGAGGAAGGTCCTGTGTGCCGCCCTTGTTACCAACAGTTTCGTTATCAGGAAGCATGTCAAGGGGTGGAGTGTCTTCGCCATCTTTCGAGCGATGAGATTATGGAGAAAATCAAATCTTCCCGGTTTGTTGAACGCTTAGGACTTTCGTCTTTTGTAAAATGAGAACGGTTACACCTTTTTTCTTATTCGTTTTGCTGTCGAGCTTAAGCCTATTTCTGGGGGGATGCACAGGAATTAAAGCGAAGCCGTTAGATCCTACGCAGGAATCTGATTTAGCTTTGACTGCAAGACAGACCGCCGTTAAGATTCGCGAAGGCGAGAAGCTCAAGTTTAGCGTCCGCTGGCTTGGCATGGAAGTGGGGACAGCCGAAGCAGTGGTAAAGGGAATTGAAAAGGTGCGCGGCCGAGATGCTTATCATATTGTTGCTTATGCCAGATCTAATTCACTGATCGATGTGATTTATCCGGTCCGGGATGAACATCATACCTATATTGATAAAAAGCATTTTCATTCGCTGCGCTACGAAAAGATTTTAAGTGAAGGACGTTACCGTGCTGACGAAGTGATGGAATATGATCAAGAAAATCACGTGGCGACTTATTATTCCAGAAAAAACAAGTCTAAGAAACAAATCTTTATTGCTAAGCATATTCAAGATCAATTGTCGGCCGCTTATTGGTTTCGCTCACAGCCTATGAAGGTTAGAGACACCATACATATTCCTGTTGAAGCAGACGAAAAAAATTGGGATTTAGAGGTGCGTGTGATTCAATTGGACAGAGTTGAAATGAAGGGATTGGGCAGTTTTAATGCGTTTCAAATTGAACCCATGGCGAGTTTCCAGGGAATTTTCATTCGGCGGGGCAAAATTAAAGGATGGCTTACGACGGATGAAAAAAGACTCCCGCTCGTGATGAAAACCAAGATTCCTGTGCTTGGCACAGTGACCGTTGTTCTAACAGGTTACGAAGGGTGGTAAAAGCGTGAAGTTTATCCGCAAGCGTTTTGTCGTCTGGCTTTTGCTCATTGTTTTAGCCGTCTCAGCACTCGGATTTATTTTTTTACCGCCGCAAGGCTACATCCCTGTTTTAATGTATCACTTCATCATGCCAGATTCTGAAATCGGTACAAGCAGCTTAAATCTAGGCGTTAGGAATTTTGAGCGGCAGATGTGGTTTTTGAAGACCTTTGGTTTTCAAACGCTTTCCTTGGAGGAATATGATGAAATTAAAGCAGGCAAGCGTAAGCCAAAAGGCCGTGAGATTTTACTTACGTTTGATGATGGGCATCGCAGTTATTCGGAGCATGCCCTTCCCATTATGGATCGTTTTAGAATTCATTCGTCTCTTTTTCTAATTTGGAATCATATGAATGATGCGATGTGGAAAAAGGACTATTTGACGCTGGATGAGATGAAAACAGATTCTAAACGCAAGCTGGAAAATACTTTTGGCCGGCCATTTTATTTTTTCTGCTATCCGTCAGGTCAATTTAATGAGCAAATTTCAGAACGGGTAGCAGAGGCAGGCTACAAACTTGCTTTCACCACGGCACAAAAACGCTTAAATGGCAAGCCCGAGACCTTTTTTTCAATTACCCGATTAAAAGTTGGACCGAGAGACAATTTACTTGTGTTTTGGCTTTATGTTTCTGGGATTACTCCTTATGTTAAGAAATTAGATCTTCTGTTCCATCAATTGACAGGTCGTAAAGCCAGTGGTACACTTAACGTTTATAAACCATCCCATGAGACTATGTAAGTCCTTATTTCATAAGGGGTTATTATGACACCGGTTGTTAAAAAACCTTCTTCGATGAGTGGAAAAGTTCGCAAAGCGATTGCTCAGCTGATGGATCAATTTCCCAAGGCTAAAATTTTGGTACTTGGCGATTGGATTTTGGATGAGTTTGTCTGGGGAACAGTAGACCGAATTTCTCCTGAAGCCCCTGTTCCTGTGGTGAATGTGACGCGAGAATCATTTGTCCCAGGCGGGGCACTTAATGTGGCGAACAACATTCGCACATTAGGCGGTTCGGTTTATCCTTGTGGCTTGGTGGGGCGTGACCTCAGAGGACGAATGTTGGTGAAAGCAATGCGCAAGGAAGGGATTGATACGAGCGGTGCTATTTATGATCCGATGCGCCCAACGACCCTTAAAACCCGCGTTATCGCTCATTCTCAGCAAGTAGTTCGCTTTGATCGAGAACATTGTAGAGATCTGAGCGGCGAGCATTTGAAAAAAGTATTTTCCTTTATTGATAAAGTTCTATCCAAGGTGGATGCAGTTATCATCGAAGATTATGGAAAAGGAATGATTACGCCCGCGCTTCTCACTTATATTCTCAAGGAAGCAAAACGATTCAGGAAACCAGTTTTGGTAGATCCTAAAGAGAAACACTTTTCTTACTATCGAGGAGCGACAGTGATTACCCCCAATCGAAGGGAAGCTTTAAGTACTTTTGGACAAGCTGACAATGGCTGCGTTCCAGATATTAATGAGGTTGGAAAAAAGTTGCTCAAACAGTTTATGTGTGAGGCGGTGTTAATCACGCTTGGCGAAGAAGGAATGATTCTTTTCGAGAAAAGTGGGAGCGTAACAAAAATTCCGACGGCTGCGAAGGAAGTGTTCGATGTTTCGGGAGCAGGTGATACTGTCATCGCTGTTCTGACACTCGCACTTGCGGCAGGAGCTCGAATGAAGGAAGCGGCCATTCTTGCGAATGCCGCCGCAGGCATTGTCGTTGGAAAATTGGGGACAGCTACAGTAACCACTCAGGAACTTAAAGATTCTTTAATTGAAAAAGAAGGAAAGAAGGTGCTTAGCTGTGCCTAAATTCGAAGCCGTTTGCGTCATTCCAGCACGTTTAGAATCAACGCGATTCCCAAGGAAACTGCTTCAGGCAATCAATGGCAAACCCTTGCTCCAGTTTGTCTATGAGAATGCGAAGTGTGCCAAACGAATTGATCAAGTGATTATCGCCTGTGATCATGAGCTCTTAAGGAAGTCTGTGGAGTCTTTTGGTGGAAAAGCCGTTTTGACAGCGACGTATCACACGAGCGGTACCGAACGGATTGCTGAAGTGGCACGTACCCTCGATTGTGAAATCATCGTCAATCTTCAAGGGGATGAGCCGCTTATGCATTCAGATGTGATCGATCAGGTAGTAGTTGCTTTACAAAGAGATCCTGCTAGCGTGATGTCGACCGCGTGTATTTTGAAAAATGATCCTGAAGAGTTAGCTAATCCAAACGTGGTGAAACTCACAAAAGATCGGAATGGTTGTGCACTTTATTTTTCCCGTTCTCCCATTCCGCATGACCGGGAGGGCCGAGGGGGTTCTTTCTTTAAGCACTTGGGGATTTACGGGTATCGGCGCAATTTTTTACTTCAGTTCCCAACTTTGGCGCCGTCGAAATTGGAACAACGTGAAAAATTGGAGCAATTGAGAGCGCTCGAAAACGGTTATCGGATTAAGGTGGTAGAGACGGTGCACGATTCGACCGGCGTAGATACAGAAGCGGATTTTAAGTTGGTGAAGGAAAAATTAATGGCAGCAGTGTCTGGAGTTTCTCATGCCTAAATATATCTTTATTACGGGTGGTGTAGTTTCATCTTTAGGAAAAGGAATCGCTTCTGCTTCGATCGGAAAGCTCCTCGAAGCAAAGGGTCTTAAAGTTGCTATGCAGAAGTTAGATCCTTACATTAATGTTGATCCTGGCACGATGAGTCCTTATCAACACGGGGAAGTTTATGTGACGGAAGATGGTGCGGAAACCGATTTGGATTTGGGTCACTATGAACGTTTTACAAATAGCCCCATCGGAAAATTGAATAATGTAACTACGGGTCAGGTTTATTATTCGGTGATTACCAAGGAACGGCGCGGCGATTATTTGGGCGGTACGGTTCAGGTTGTTCCCCACATCACGGATGAAATTAAAGAACGGATTCGAGCGGTATCACGAGGCAAGCGCTATGACGTTGTCATTTCAGAAATTGGCGGCACGGTGGGTGATATTGAATCACTTCCGTTTCTTGAGGCTGCCCGTCAATTCAGACACGAAGAAGGCCGCGAAAACGTTATTTTCATTCATTTAACTTTAGTGCCTTTTATTCGTGCGGCAGGAGAACTCAAGACGAAACCTACCCAACACAGCGTCGGAACGCTCCGAGAAATTGGTATTCAGCCAGACATTCTGCTCTGCCGAACAGAAAAAAGGCTTTCCAAAGACCTTCGCGCGAAAATTGCCCTTTTTTGTAACGTTGACCCGGAAGCGGTGGTAGAAGCCCGTGATGTTCGCTCCATTTATGAAGTGCCGCTTGTGTTCAAAGATCAAGGATTAGATCAGGTGATTTGCCGATATCTGAGACTTGAGAACAAGGCAGGAAATTTGAGTGAATGGAAGCGCGATGTGGTCGACAAGGCACTTTCCCCAAAATATCAGGTTACCATTGGTGTCGTGGGGAAGTATGTGGAACTTCAGGACGCTTATAAGTCTCTTTACGAAGCATTAAGACACGGCGGACTTGCCAGCAATGCGCGAGTGGTGATTAAACGAATTAATTCTGAGCGTGTGAACAAAGGCCGTATTGAGCAGTATTTGAATAAAGTGGATGGCATTTTAGTTCCGGGTGGTTTTGGGAATCGCGGAATTGAAGGAAAGATTCGTGCCATTAAATACGCCCGTGAAAATAAAATTCCGTTTTTTGGTATCTGCTTAGGAATGCAATGCGCTGTCATTGAATTTGCAAGAAACGTTCTGGATTTAAAAGGGGCTCATTCCACCGAATTTAATAAGAAGACGCCTTATCCTGTGATTAGCCTTCTTGAGGAACAAGAGTCCATTACTAATCTTGGTGGAACGATGCGTTTGGGTGCTTATCCATGTGAAGTGAAAGAGAGCACGCTTGCTTACGAAGCTTATGGCGCGGAAGAAGTGTCTGAACGGCATCGGCATCGCTACGAGTTTAACAATAAATATCGGGATCAATTTGCAAAGAGTGGCATGCGGTTTTCGGGTGTTTATCAAAGTGGGAAATTGGTAGAAATTATTGAGCTTGAAAACCATCCTTGGTTTGTGGCAGGCCAATTCCACCCCGAATTTAAATCGAAACCTGATAAACCACATCCTCTATTTAAGGCTTTTGTGGCGAAGGCGCTTGAACTGAAGCCAAGTGGGTTGAAACGAGAGGCTGATCAACCTGCCAAAAATGCAAATTCTGAGAAAGTTTATGAAGCTAGTTCAGTTGAATAATATTACTTTTGGCGACCCGCATTCATTTGTACTCATTGCAGGGCCGTGTGTCATTGAAAGCGAAACGAGTACCTTGAAACATGCAGAGCGTATTTCAAAAATTGCTGGCGAACTTAAAATTCCATACGTATTCAAGTCAAGCTACGACAAAGCCAATCGTTCTTCCATTCGTTCCTTCCGTGGCCCAGGTTTAACTCAAGGTTTGAGTATTTTAGCTCAAGTAAAAAAGGAGCTCGGGCTTCCAGTCTTAAGCGATGTCCATTCTGTGGAAGAAGTTAAAGAAGCAAGTGAAATTCTTGACATTATTCAAGTGCCTGCCTTTCTCTCACGGCAAACCGATTTAATTATAGCATGCGCGAAGACCAAGCGAATCGTTAATGTCAAAAAAGGTCAATTTCTTTCTCCTTGGGATATGAAGAATGTAGTAGAAAAAATCGAATCGACAGGGAATCAAAATATTTTACTGACCGAACGCGGGGCCTCTTTTGGGTACAACAACTTGGTGAACGATTTTCGCGCGATTCCCATTATGCGAAGTTTCGGTTATCCCGTCGTTTTTGATGCTACCCACTCTGTCCAACTCCCAGGCGGGCTTGGAAATCGATCAGGCGGGCAGGCAGAGTTCATTCCTGTCTTAGCGCGTTCAGCTGTTGCCGTGGGTGCGGATGCCATTTTTATGGAAGTTCATGAGGATCCGAAATCAGCAAAATCAGATGGACCAAACAATCTTCCGCTTTCAGAGTTGAAAGGTCTTCTCGAAATGTTGAAGCGTATCCGCGAAGCAGCACCGTTGGATTCAGGTGATCGAAGAGTATCGACTAAAAACACTTTGCCCGAGAAGTCCCTCAAGGTATGAAAAAAGATATCACTCTTGCCAAGAAAGTTTTAAGTGTTGAAGCACAAGCCGTCCAGAAATTAGGCAAACGGATCGGACATGATTTTGAGCGTGCGCTTGACCTCATGGAACATTGTAGCGGGCGTATCGTTGTTACGGGGATGGGAAAACCTGGATTTATCGGAAGGAAAATCGCGGCCACGTTTGCTTCCACTGGAACACCCAGTCTTTTTATGCATCCTGCGGAAGCGATTCATGGTGATTTGGGGATGGTAACGAAACAAGATATCGTGCTTGCGATTTCGAACAGTGGTGAAACCGAAGAAATCACGAAACTCCTTTCTACGATTAAGAAAATTGGAGCGAAATTGATTGCGCTCACCGGTCATGTGAAATCGACCCTAGCGAAAAATTCAGACGTTGTGCTCAGTGTGGGATCGGAACGGGAAGCGTGCCCTTGGAATCTTGCTCCTACCGCTTCTACGACAGCCTCTCTTGCCATGGGAGATGCTTTAGCAGTTTGTCTGGCTAAGCGGAAAGATTTTCGGGAGGAGGATTTTGCTTTTCTCCATCCTGGCGGAAGCTTGGGAAGGAAATTGGTGAGGGTTCGCGATTTGATGCGGCGAGGAAAGGCGAATCCCATCATCCGGGGGACGGCGACGATTAAAGAGGCGCTCTTAAAAATTACGAGCGCTCGCGCAGGTTCATGTACGGTCGTGGACCGCCACGGGAAATTAAAAGGGATTTTCACCGATGGCGACCTAAGGCGTCATTTGAAGGAAAACGGCGTCTTGATTCTTTCCGAAGCCATTGAACCTTTTAGTACCAAACATCCCGTTGCGATTCGCGAGGATCATTTGGCTGCTGAAGCGCTTCAGCTTCTTCGAGATCGGAATATTGACGAGCTTCCCGTTGTCGATCGTAAAGGAAGGGCAGTTGGATTATTGGATGTTCAAGATCTTTTGAAAGCTGGATTCGTATAATTTGGCTAAGCAGAAGTGGTATCGTTATTTACTTTATCTGGGACTTGAAGCCTTAAGACACATTGTTTTGGTTTTGCCGAGAAGGTTGAATCAGTGGCTTGCTCGAAGCCTTGGTTTTTGCGCCTATTGGATTCTTTCAGATGAGCGAGCGAAGGTGAATGCCCATTTAGAAGATGTCTTTGGAGCTGAAAAAACGAAGGCTGAGTTCCAAAAGATTGGCGAACGTTCTTTCATCCATTTGGCGCAGTCCGCGATAGACGTACTTTGTTTTCCGCGTCTCACTCGAGAACGGGTCGAGAGACTTGTCTTCGACGACGGGAGCGTCAAGCGAGTGGAGCAAGTGCTCGCGCGCGGAAAAGGGCTTATCATGATAACTGGGCACCTTGGAAATTGGGAACTCCTTGCATCTTATTTCAGGTTTTTAGGTTATCCAGGTTGCCTCGTGGGTCGGCGGATTTATTACGAGCCTTATGACCGTTTACTGGTCAACTTGAGGAAGCGTGGCCTCGTCTCAACCGTTTATCGGGACGAGTCACCCAGACAAGTATTGAGTGAATTAAAGCAGAACCATATTGTGGGGATGTCCGCTGATCAAGATATTGACAGCCTTGACGGTGTTTTTGTTCCGTTTTTTGGGAAGCCTGCTTGGACACCTGTCGGTCCTGCAAAAGTAGCTTTGGCAAGTGGCGCACCGATTGTACCTGGTTTTATGGTTCATGAGAATAGCCGATACCATCTTTTTGTCGAAGAAGCCATTTGGCCGCCTGAGCACATCTCCTCGAAAGAGGAAGCGGTAGGAATGCTTACAGAAGCGTGGTCGCAAGTGGTAGAACGTTATGTTCGTCGGTTTCCAGACCAGTGGGTTTGGATGCACCGTCGGTGGAAAACTAAGGAAACGCATCAAGTCGCTGAGGTAGTGGGATGATTCGAAAGTTTGTGTTAACCGCTCTTATTCTGGTTCTTGCGTATCTTGCGCTGGTTCAATGGAAACTTTGGTTTCATACATACTATGGGGGCATTGGAAAATTTCCGGGAGAAGAGACGAGAAAGGAAATGTCTCAGCGTGTTTATAGTTTTTCGTTCTCCAAGTATACGGAAGATGGACAAAAGGAACTCGAAATCGAGGGAGATTCAGCCGATATTCTTGCTCAAAACGTGGCTTTAATCAATGTGATTGCAAAAGCCTACGCGGAAGAATCGCCCGTGACCATTACAGCTGATCAAGGCTCTATCGACCGGTCTACCAGCCAGATTGTACTTCAAAATAACGTCGTGGCGACTACGGAGAATGGGGCGCGCCTCATGACTGACCGGTTGCAAATTCATGCCGGCGAGAGACGGCTAGAAACTGACTCGGCGGCTAAGGTGAAGAAAGACAACATTAATATTGAAGGAAAAGGAGCGACGAGCGACTCTCAATTGAACAAAGTTACTTTTAAAGAAAATGTGACGGTGGTAGTGCAAGATCCTGATTCAGAAACCAAAACGCCCACCATCATTACTTCAGACGGTCCTCTTGAAGTCGATTACAAACGGGATGTTGCTCACTTCTCGAAGAATGTGGTGGCCCGGCATGAGCGGGGTACTTTAACTTCTGATTATATGGATGTGCTTTACAATAAGCAAACCCGTCGTCTTTCAAAGATTATTGCACGGGGAAACGTGGTGATTGTGAGCACAGAGGGTAACACCACTTATAGTGACAACGCAGTTTATTTAGCCAACGAAGGTCGTATGATTTTGGGTGGCGATGTAGAAGCCGAGTATCGAAAAGCAGAAGAAGAACTTGAAAAGCTTTCTTGAGGTGAGTCATGCACTTATTGGAAACACAGGGTCTGAGCAAGAGTTATAAAAGTCGTTGCGTGGTCAATCAAGTTTCCATTCAGATTTCCCGAGGAGAGATCGTTGGACTCCTAGGGCCTAATGGGGCCGGAAAGACCACCACCTTTTATATGGTGGTTGGCGTCATCCAACCGGAGGTGGGCAAGATTTCCTTCCGCAATGAGGACATTACTCATTATCCCATGTACCGGCGCTCGCGCCTGGGGATGGGATATCTTTCTCAAGAGCCTTCCATTTTTCGTAAACTGACCGTGGAGGAAAATATCATGGCCATTTTGGAAACGCTTGATATTCCTCGGCTCGAACGAAAAAAGCGGCTCGAACGCTTGCTTGAAGAGCTTGATATCGCATATCTGGCCAAGAATAAAGCCTACACGCTTTCGGGAGGAGAACGAAGGCGTCTTGAAATTACTCGTGCGCTGGTCACCAATCCATCGCTTTTGCTCTTAGATGAACCCTTTAGCGGTGTAGATCCTATTGCTGTTTTTGAAGTGCAGAAAATTCTACAGAAGTTGAAGTCTCAGGGGCTTAGCATTTTGTTGACGGATCACAGTGTACGCGAAACACTTTCGATTACGGACCGGGCCTATATTATGTGCGAGGGAAAAATAGAAGTTTCTGGCACTTCTCACTTTTTGGCAACTGATAAAAAGGCGAGAGAAATTTATTTGGGGGAACGTTTTGTATTGGCTTAATAAACAACTAACAGACGAGCAGGAGGACAACTGGAATGAAGATTTCTGAAGTTCTGGATAAGCGGGCAATTAAAATTGGTTTGACATCAACTAGCAAAGAAGACGTGCTGAAGGAGCTGGTCGATCTTTTGGCTAAAGTGGAGGACATTGGTGATCCGAAAAGTATTTTGAAAGCTTTGGTCGAACGTGAAAATCTCGGTTCTACAGGCATTGGTCAGGGGATTGCTATCCCACATGGGAAGACCGATAAGGTCAGCCGTCTGGTCGCGGTTCTCGGAATCAGCAAAACAGGAGTTGATTTCGATGCTTTGGATGGTGAGCCTGTTTATATTTTCTTCCTTCTCGTAGCTCCAAAGGAAACGGCAGGCCCTCACTTGAAAGCGCTTGCTCAAATTTCGCGCCTCCTCCGGGATAGTTACTTTTGCCAGTTGCTGCGCAAATGTGATGCGCCCGAGCAAGTGTTTAATCTCATCAAAAACGAAGAAGAAAAGAAACATTAAGGTTTCGCGCAACGACCTCCTGAGGTGAAGCATGCCATATCTTTCCGTTCAAGAGTTTTATGAGGGAATGAAAGAACAGCTCAAACTGAGCGTGCTGACCCCCACCGTTCCTTTGACTCGAAAGATTCATTCCCCCGAAATTCATCGGCCTGGTTTGGCCTTTTCCGGTTTTTATGACTATTTTGCTTTTGATTGCGTTCAGATTCTTGGAAAAACGGAAATTCGATTCCTTGAAAAGTTAGCAGGGAGCAAGAAACAAAAAAACATGGGACGGTTTTTTTCATTTCGGATTCCTTGTATTATTGTTTCTAAACAGCAAAATGTTCCCCGAGATTTTTTGGAATTGTCCATTGCGGCAGGCGTCCCCATTTTTCGTTCGCCGTTTCGTACCGCCCGTGTCGCGAGTCAGGTGACCATTTATATTGAGGAAGCCAGTGCGCCGCGAATCAGCCTCCATGCGACGTTGATCGATGTTTATGGTGTTGGAACACTTCTTTTGGGGAAAAGCGGGGTGGGCAAGTCGGAATGTGCCCTCGAACTTGTAGAGCGTAGCCACCGACTTGTGGCAGACGACATTGTGGAGATTCGCCTTGAAAATCGCGTTCTGATGGGGCGTTCTAATGAAGTTCTCCACCATCATATGGAGATTCGAGGTCTTGGAATTATTGATGTGAGAGCCATTTTTGGCGTTGGTGCAGTGCGCACTTCAAAAAGAATTACCTTGGCAGTAACGCTCGAGCATTGGAAAAAGGAGCGTGAGTATGAGCGTCTCGGTCTTGAAGATCGCGTTTATGAAATCTTGGGAGTTAATATTCCCCATTTGATTATTCCGGTCCGGCCAGGACGAAATATTCCCATCTTGGTAGAAACAGCGGCATTGACTCAACGACTCAGCCATATGGGCGCTCATCCCGCTAAAGAGTTTAATAAGCGCCTGATTCAATTTATGCATCCTTCTACAAAGGAAGCGGATTAAGATTAATTATGAAATTTTTCAGGTGGCTTTATCCTGGAATTGGAATTAAGCGGTGGGTGGTTCTGGCTGCGTTTGGCCTAGGGATTATGGTGATCGTAGGTCTTTCGGCCGTCAAAACCATGTCCAAACAGAGTGTGCTTTTAGCAAGTTTCACCACCGCGCTACTCGTATTTGGAATTTTCCTAGTTTATACTTCGCTCAAAAATATCGTTCGGATTTTTGTTCGTGCTTTAATGCCAGAGCCGCCTGAGGATTTGGCAAGCATTGTTTACCAAAGCCGAAAACGCGATTTTTTAGCTCGTGGTCCGCGAATTGTGGCAATTGGAGGCGGGACGGGTCTGAGCGTTCTTTTACAAGGAATCAAAGCTTATACGAACAACATCACGGCGATTGTAACTGTGACCGATACCGGCGGAAGCTCAGGCCGTTTAAGAGATGAACTGGACATTTTGCCGCCTGGGGATATTCGAAATTGTCTTGTGGCGTTGGCGGATGCAGAACCCCTGATTCGTAATTTATTTCAGTACCGATTTCAAGAAGGTGAAGGGCTCAAGGGGCATAGTTTCGGTAATTTATTTATTACCGCCCTTTCCATGGTAACAGGCGACTTTGAGAAGGCAATTCGCGAATCCAGCAAAGTGCTTGCGATCCGAGGCCGCGTTCTTCCGTCAACGTTAGACAAAATAACTCTCGTGGGAGAATTTTCGGATGGTACAGTCGCTGAGGGGGAAACAAGAATTACAGAATTAAGGAAACCGCTTAAGCGAATTTCATTAAGACCTGCAAACTGCCATGCGACGGACGAAACGCTTGAGGCCATTCAGAATGCAGATTTAGTCATTATGGGTCCGGGCAGTCTTTATACGAGCATTCTCCCCAACCTTTTGATTAAGGATATTACCGAGGCCGTTTTGGAATCAGATGCCTACAAGGTTTTTATTGTGAATGCGATGACTCAGCCTGGTGAAACAGAAGGTTATTCGGCCTATGACCACGTTAAAGCGTTAATGAGTCACACAGATCCTGGAATTGCTGACGCTTGCTTTGTCAACATTCAAAATATTCCTGAGCACGTTCTCGAACGTTATCGGGAAACCGATTCCAATCCTGTGGAAGTTGATATCGCTAAAATTCGGGAACAGGGTTATGAAGTAGTTCCATCTGAAATCTTAAAGATTGATACGCAAGTAAGACACGATTCTTCGAAACTTGCAAAAGCGATCGTTGACCAATATTTTGAAGTTTTAAAGCGTTAATCATGGAAACCAACAGAGTACTTGAAAAAAAATTTGTTATTCAAAGCAAACTTGGACTTCATGCCCGTCCTGCAGCTATGTTCGTAAAGACCGCCAATCGGTTTCAAAGCGATATTATCATTCAAAAAGGGAAGCAAAAGGTGAATGGAAAATCCATCATGGGAGTGATGATGCTCGCTGCCGGACCTGGAAGTCATATCATTGTCCGTATTTCCGGCTCCGATGCCCAGAAAGCAATGGCCGAGATTGAAAAACTACTAACAGACAACTTTGGTGAGGAAACCTAACGAAAACATGAAAACCCTGACCGGCATTCCTGTTTCGCCAGGTGTTGCAATTGGAAAGGCGCTCGTTCTTCGTAGCGAGGATTCTTTTGTCATTGCTAAAGTCGAGATACGATCTGAAGACATTCCCAAAGAAATCGTGCGTTTTGAAGAAGCGCTTACCAAAACCCGTTCCGAACTTTTTAGCGTTCGTAAGAAAATTGCCATAGAACTCGGACATGAACAGTCTGACATTTTCAGCGCACACCTTTTGATTTTAGAAGATCGCACCATGATTGAGGACGTTCTTTCTAAGATTAAAGAAGAGCATGTTTCAGCGGAGTATGCTTTTTCTTTGGTCATTCAACGATACTTTCAAGCGTTTGCCCAGATTAATGACGAGTATCTAAAAGAGCGCGTAGCGGACATCAAAGATGTGGGAAAGCGTATTCTCCAAAATCTCCGTGGAGGAGTTCAAGAATCGCTCATGAAACTGAAAGAAGAAACGATCATCGTAGCGCATGATCTTTCTCCTTCTGAAACAGCGATGATGGACCGAGAACGTGCCATTGCGTTTGCAACGGACATTGGCGGACCAACTTCTCACACTGCGATTATGGCGCGTTCCATGGAAATCCCAGCGGTGGTTGGAATTGATCAGGTCAGCAAGGAAGTGGCAACGGGAGAGTTGCTCATTATCGATGGAAATCGTGGCGTTGCTATTTTAAAACCTGATGCCGAGACCGTTGAGCGTTACACGAGAGAAGAAAAACGGTTTGTCGAATTAGTAACCGAGCTCGACAAACTTAAAACGCTTGTGGCTGAGACCCTGGATGGCCATAAAGTTCAATTGATGGCCAATATTGAATTTCCAGATGAAATTCCATCTGTCATTGCTCACGGAGCAGAAGGGATCGGTCTTTACCGTACCGAATATTTTTACATGAACCGAACCGATCTTCCCTCGGAGGAAGAACAATACAAAGCCTATCGTCAGGTGGCAGAACGATTAGCGCCGAAACCCGTTGTTATTCGGACGCTTGATTTAGGAGGAGATAAGTTTTTATCTTCTTTAGATCTCCCGCGCGAAATGAATCCTTTTATGGGATGGCGCGCAATCCGGTTTTGTTTGACCCGGGTGGATATTTTTAAGACTCAACTGAAAGCTATTTTACGGGCGAGCGTGCACGGAAATTTGAAATTGATGTATCCGATGATTTCTAATCTGACAGAACTCAAACGAGCAAACGAGTTACTCCAGGAATCAAAGGAAGAACTCCGGAAGGATAATTTTTCGTTTGACGATCAAATTGAAATTGGCGCAATGATCGAAATTCCATCTGCTGCATTGACGAGCGATGTTCTCGCGCGCGAGGTCGACTTCTTTTCGATCGGCACGAATGATCTCATTCAATATTCTTTAGCGGTAGACCGCGTCAACGAAAAGATCGCTTACCTTTACGAACCAGCACATCCTGCCATTCTCAAATTGATTCATCAAACGATTACCAATGGCAAGCGGGCGAGCGTTTGGGTCAGCGTTTGCGGAGAAATGGGCGGTGATCCTGCCATGGCGCTTCTTTTGGTTGGTCTCGGGATTGATCAGCTGAGCATGAGTTCTTTTGCGCTTCCCAAGGTCAAAAAAGCCATTCGTTCGGTTACCTTTAGAGAAGCAAGAGAAATTGCCATGCGTGCCCTTGAATTTACCACGGGCGAAGAAATTAAGAAGTTTTCAGAAGCAAAACTAAAATCAGTCAGCCCGGAACTATTTGAGGAATAAAATTGATATGAATATACTCGACAACAAAGCTTTGCTGGAGAAAAACGATCCGCAGAAAATGGCTAAGTTGATTCATGATTTTTCAGATCAGCTCAAGCATGCCGAAGAGATTGGAACATCACTTTCTCTAGATCCAAATTTAGGAAGAGGGGTTTCCAAAATTGTATTTTCAGGATTAGGCGGCTCTGCGATTGGAGCGGATTTTATCCGTACGTATCTGGCTTATGATCTGAAGATTCCGATTTTCGTAAACCGTCACTACCGGCTTCCTGCTTTTGTGGATGATTCGACCCTTTTTGTGGTGAGCAGTTACTCGGGCGACACAGAGGAAACAATGAGTTCGCTTCGGGAAGGATTGAAGCGCAAGGCTCGGGTTCTTGCCGTTAGTTCAGGCGGAGAACTTGGGAAACAATCTCGAGCACATTCCTTTCCTTTGGTTCAAATTCCAGGCGGGTTTTCCCCTCGAGCTGCGCTGGGGTATTCGGTTGTGCCGTTACTGGTAGCACTTGCCAAAATTGGATTCCAAGCTGCGTATCGAACTGATGAAATCAAAGAGGCACAGGTTGTGACCCGTAACCTTGCCGAATCTCATTATGGGTTGGATATCCCCTTTGAAAAGAATTTGGCAAAGCAATATGCCACAGCTTGTTTTAAAAAATACCCCATTGTTTACTCAGGCATTGATTACTTCGATGTGGTTGCGCTCAGGTGGCGCGGTCAAATTGAGGAGAATTCGAAAGCGCTTGCTTCCCATCATGTGTTGCCAGAAATGAACCACAATGAATTGGTGGGATGGCAGCATCCCAAGGAGCTCCTTAAGGAAACCACTGTATTTTTCTTGAGGGATGAGGCAGATCATAAGCGCGTTCAAATGAGAATGAATCTGACTCGCGACGTCATTAGGCGGTATGCGGGAAAAGTGTTTGAAGTTCATTCGCAAGGCAAAAGTCTGCTTGCCAGAATGTTTTCCTTAATTTATTTGGGTGATTGGATCAGTTTTTACCTTTCTTGTTTGTATCAAGTAGATCCTACCCCAGTTGAAGTGATTAAGTATTTAAAAACAGAACTGGCCAAGGAGTCTATTTGATGCGAGTTGTATTTCTTTGTGCAGGATACGGGACACGTCTCTACCCATTAACTGAAAATCAGCCCAAACCACTTCTGAATATCGGTGGCAAAGCCCTGTTGACTCACATCCTCCATAAAATTGAAAAGCTTTCCTTGGTTGATTCTGTTACGCTCGTGACCAACAATCGGTTTTATGGTCATTTTTGCGATTGGCAAAAAAGCGTGACAACAGATCTATCCGTGTTTGTCATGAATGATGGGACAAACGATCCTGAGCATCGATTAGGAGCCATTCAAGACTTAAGGCTCTCCTTAAGTCAAACGAAAATGTCCTCAGATGTTTTGGTGATTGCGGGAGATAATCTGTTTGATGCCTCTTTAAATTCTTTTGTTTCCTTTGCGAGAGAGAAGAAGCCGGGTGCTTCGATCGGCGTCTACGACGTGAAAGATCGTGGACTCGCCCAAAAATATGGCTTGATCAAAGCCGATTCTTCAGGCAGAATTACCGCTTTCTTTGAAAAGCCAAAAGATCCGCCAACCACGCTTGCCTCAATGGGTGTTTATTATTTTCCCGAGGAGACTTTGCCTCTCATTGATCGGTATCTTGAGGCCAATCGGAATCCTGACGCTCCAGGTTATTACATTAGCTGGCTTTCTAAAGAAACAGATGTCTTTGCCTGTCCCTTTCCTGGAGCATGGTTTGATAT